>NZ_JBEZEH010000005.1:0-75182 GCF_040648775.1 Micromonospora sp. NPDC049089 | reverse complement strand
CACTCAGCTAGGGACTTCTCCAGCACCCGCTCGATCGCGGCGAGCTGCGCCGGGCTGAGTTCGTCCCGGTACGCCTCCGCCCGCGTCGATCGCGTACTTCTTGGCGGCCTCGGCCGGCACCGTGATCGCCACCGCGCCGCTGCGGGCGAGCTGCCGCAGCGTGGCCACCACGATCGACTCCGCGTCGACGTGGAAGTGCCGGCGCAGCGCGTGCCGGGTGTCCGACATGCCGAACCCGTCGGTGCCGAGCGACGTGTAGTCGCCGGGTACCCAGCGGGCGATGAGATCCGGTACCGCACGCATGAAGTCGCTGACCGCGACCTTCGGCCCGTCCGCCTCGGCCAGCTTCTGCTGGATGTACGGAACCTTCGCCTCGGCGCCCGGGTTGAGGAGGTTGTACTCCTCGGTCTCCACCGCGTCGCGGCGCAGCTCGGTCCAGGAGGTCACCGACCAGACGTCGGCACCCACCCCCCAGTCCTGGGCGAGCAGCTGCTGGGCCTTGAGCGCCCACTGCATCCCGGTGCCCGAGGCGAGCAGGTTGGCCTTCGGGCCGTCGACCTGCGGTGCCGGCGAGTAGCGGTAGATGCCCTTGAGCAGGCCCTCCACGTCCACGTCGGCCGGCTCGGCCGGCTGCAGCGTCGGCTCGTTGTAGACCGTCAGGTAGTAGAAGACGTTCTCCTGCGCGTCCCCGTACATCCGGTGCAGACCCTGCTCCAGGATGTGCGCGATCTCGTACGCGAACGCCGGGTCGTACGCGACCACTGCCGGGTTGGTGGCGGCGATCAGCAGTGAGTGCCCGTCCTCGTGCTGAAGGCCCTCACCGTTGAGCGTGGTCCGACCCGCTGTGGCGCCGAGGAGGAAGCCCCGGGCCATCTGGTCGGCCGCTGCCCACAGCCCGTCGGCGGTCCGCTGGAACCCGAACATCGAGTAGAAGATGTACATCGGGATCATCGGCTCGTCGTGCGTGGCGTACGCCGAGCCGGCCGCGGTGAACGAGGCCACCGAACCGGCCTCGTTGATCCCCTCGTGCAGGATCTGCCCGGAGGTCGACTCCTTGTACGACAGGAACAGCTCGCGGTCGACCGAGGTGTAGCGCTGGCCGTGCGGCGAGTAGATCTTCGCGGTCGGGAAGATCGAGTCGAGACCGAAGGTGCGGGCCTCGTCCGGGATGATCGGCACCCAACGCTTGCCGAACTCCTTGTCCTTCATCACGTCCTTGAGCAGACGGACGAAGGCCTGCGTGGTGGCCACCTTCTGCTTGCCCGAGCCGCGCTTGATGTCGGCGAACCGCTCCGGGCCCGGGATGGCCAGCCGCTTCGTGCTGGTCCGCCGGGACGGCAGGTACCCGCCGAGCTGCTCGCGCCGCTCCTTGAGGTACGCCAGCTCCTCGGACTTCTCGCCCGGGTGGAAGTACGGCGGCAGGTAGGGGTTGTCCTCCAGCGCCGAGTCCGGGATGTCCAGGTAGAGCCGGTCGCGGAAGGTCTTCAAATCCTCCAGCGTCAGCTTCTTCATCTGGTGGGTCGCGTTGCGGCCCTCGAAGTGCGAGCCGAGGGTCCAGCCCTTGATCGTCTTCGCCAGGATGACGGTGGGCTGACCGGTGTGCTCGGTGGCCGCCTTGTAGGCCGCGTAGAGCTTGCGGTAGTCGTGCCCACCCCGCTTGAGGTTCCAGATCTCGTCGTCGCTGAGCGGCTCGACCATCTTGCGGGTTCGTGCGTCACGGCCGAAGAAGTGCTCCCGCACGTACGCGCCGGACTCCGCCTTGTAGGTCTGGTAGTCGCCGTCGGTCGTGGTGTTCATCAGGTTGACCAACGCGCCGTCGGTGTCCGCGGCGAGCAGCGGGTCCCACTCACGACCCCAGACGACCTTGATCACGTTCCAGCCGGCACCCCGGAAGAACGCCTCCAGCTCCTGCATGACCTTGCCGTTGCCCCGGACCGGGCCGTCCAGCCGCTGGAGGTTGCAGTTGATCACGAAGGTGAGGTTGTCCAGCTCCTCGCGGGCGGCGACGCCGATGGCGCCGAGCGTCTCCGGCTCGTCCATCTCGCCGTCGCCGAGGAACGCCCAGACATGCTGCTGGGAGGTGTCCTTGATGCCGCGGTGCTGCAGGTACCGGTTGAACCGGGCCTGGTAGATCGCGTTCAGACCGCCGAGGCCCATCGAGACGGTGGGGAACTCCCAGAAGTCCTGCATCAGCCGAGGGTGCGGGTACGAGGGCAGCCCACCACCGGGGTGCGACAGCTCCTGGCGGAACCCGTCGAGCTGGTGCTCGCTGAGTCGCCCCTCCAGGAACGCCCGCGCGTACATGCCGGGGGACGCGTGGCCCTGGTAGAAGATCTGGTCGCCACCGCCCGGGTGGTTCTTGCCCCGGAAGAAGTGGTTGAAGCCCACCTCGTAGAGCGACGCCGAGCTGGCGAAGGTGGAGATGTGCCCGCCGACGCCGATCTCCGGGCGCTGAGCCCGGTGCACCAGCATGGCGGCGTTCCACCGGACGTACGCCCGGATCCTCCGCTCGACGTGCTCGTCACCCGGGAACCAGGGCTCGCGCTCCGACGGGATGGTGTTGATGTAGTCGGTGGTGGTCAGGGGCGGAACCCCGACCTGGCGCTCACGGGCCCGCTCCAGCAGGCGCAGCATGACGTAGCGAGCGCGTTTGGCGCCGCGTTCGTCGATGACACCGTCAAGCGACTCGACCCATTCGCTTGTCTCTTCAGGGTCGATGTCCGGAAGCTGGCTCGGTAGGCCGTCGCTGATCACCGGGCGCTTGCGTTCCGTAGCCACAGGCGTTCCCTCGGTTGTGTGTGGGATAGGTCTCTAGCGCCATCCTGCCCCCTGGTGG
This sequence comes from Micromonospora sp. NPDC049089, assembly GCF_040648775.1. Lineage (NCBI taxonomy): Bacteria > Bacillati > Actinomycetota > Actinomycetes > Micromonosporales > Micromonosporaceae > Micromonospora > Micromonospora sp. NPDC049089. The sequence goes on along the minus strand of NZ_JBEZEH010000005.1, from coordinate 72,346 downwards.
CACCCCTCGTCACGTCTAGGTCCCCCCGACGCGATGCTGAACACAGGTACCCGCCGGTAACTTAGCGCGACGACGCGGTGGAACCTGAGCGGTTTGACCGCCAGTCCTACCGTTGCCGCCATGAACGGACGCCGTGTCGCGGTTGCCGCAAGCATGATCGTTGTCGGGGTGGTCGGCCTGGTCATCGGCGCGGTCGCCCTCGCCTCCGGCAGCCTGCCGATGGTCGGACTGGTGGCCCTCGGCGCCCTGGTGGCCGTGCTCGGCGCGGGCCTGCTGCGCGACGCGAGCCGAGCGGCCCGTCGGAGCGGCCAGGCCAGCGGCAGCGGCGACTCCGGGGGAGGCTGGTCCGGCTGGGGCTGGTCCAGTGGTGACTCCGGCGGCGGCTGGTCCGGCAGTGACTCGGGCGGTGGGTGGTCCGGTGGCGGCGACTCCGGCGGCGGTGGCGGCAGCTCCTGACCTCACCCTGCGGCAGAATGCGACGTATGCGCAGCGACGTGATCACCGTCCAGACCGGGTCCCGGCCGACCGTCCGGGACATCACCGCGGAGGCCCAGCAGTTCGTCTCGGGCGAGGGCGACGGCCTGCTGCACGTCTTCGTGCCGCACGCCACCGCCGGCGTGGCGATCATCGAGACCGGGGCGGGGTCCGACGACGACCTGCTCAGCGCCGTGGACGACCTGCTCCCCACCGAGGACCGCTGGCGGCACCGACACGGCTCGCCCGGCCACGGCCGCGACCACGTGCTGCCGGCGTTCATCCCGCCGTACGCCACGCTGCCGGTGCTCGGCGGTCGACTGGCGCTCGGCACCTGGCAGTCGATCTGCCTCGTCGACACCAACGGCGACAACCCGACCCGCCAGGTCCGCTTCTCCTTCCTCCCCGCCTGACCCAGCCCCTCCGCGCCTCACGCCCAGCCCCCATCTCGGCGATCTTGCACTTGCTGTCCCGACACAAGGGGCATTCCACTCATCCGGACAACCGAAACCGCAAGATCGGCGCGGAGGGGGCGCGCGCGGGGGTGATCAGGCTGAGCTGGGTTGGGCGGGCTGGTGCGTACGATGTGGTCGTGACGGGGCAGGTGGGTTCCGTGGTGGGCGGGCCGGCGGATCGGGCAGGTCTCGCCGCCGACGTGCTGCGGCGGATGGCCCACGTCAGCGACGCGGTACGACACCGGCAGGGCAGCGCGTTCGCCGAGGTCGGGCTCACACCGGCGGCGGCCCGGGCGTTGCGGGAGCTGGACCCTGATCATCCGCTGCCGGCCCGCGATCTCGCCGGTCAGCTGGGTTGTGACCGGTCGAACGTGACGGTGCTGGTCGACAAGCTGGAGCAGGCCGGGCTGGTCGAGCGTCGCACCGACCCGGCGGATCGGCGGCAGAAGACGCTGCTGGTCACCGAGGAGGGCCGCGTCGTACGGGCCCGGGTGATCGAGGTGATGTCCGACTCCCGACTCCTGTCCGGGCTGGGCGACGAGGAGCTGCGTACCCTTCGTGACCTGGTCTGGAAGGTGTCCGACGGCGGCTTTCCGGAGCCCTGCGGGTCGGAGTGAGCGCGACCCTTCCGGCCGTGTCCCACTGGGCGAGCGGAGCCTCCGTCGGTAATGCTGTCCGACGTGACCACCCCGCAAGATCTCGACGACCGGTTCCGGGAGACGCTGGCGGCGCTGCCTGCCGCCGAGCGACGGCGTGACCCCGCCGACCCGGTCACCGACGACGCCCCGCTGACCGGCGGGCAGGTGCTGGACCTGTTCGACGCGCAGGTGACCAGCCGGCAGCTCGACCTGGCCGGCCGCTGGTTGCGCAGCTTCGGGGAGGGTTTCTACACGATCGGCTCCGCCGGGCACGAGGGCAACGCCGCGGTCGCCGCCGCGCTTCGTCCCACCGATCCGGCGTTGCTGCACTACCGCTCGGGTGCCTTCTACTGCCTGCGCGCCGCCCAGGCCGCCGCCGACCCAGCCCTGGCTCCCGTGGACTCCGCGGAGGCCGCCGCGGACGCTACCCGGGCCGCCGCTGACCAAGCGCCAGCCGGCGGCCGGGCGCGAACTGTCGACTCCGAGCGGTTCGCCCCGGCGGGAACCGTCGACTCCGAACCGTCAACCGGCACTCAGTCGACCGTCGACGGCGCACCGACCCGTGACCCCGACCCCGGCACCGATCCACGGCTGTCCGAATCGGAGCCGTCCGGGATCGAACAGGCCCCGGCCGCCAACGGGTTCGCGGCGTACGCCGACGCGGCCCGGGACGTGCTGCGCGGGATGGTCGCGTCCAGCCTTGAACCGATCGCCGGGGGACGGCACAAGGTGTTCGGCCGGGCCGACCTGGCCGTCGTGCCGACCACCTCTACCATCGCCTCGCACCTGCCCCGCGCAGTCGGAATGGGACTGGCAGTGGAGCGGCTGCGCCGGTTGGACAGCGCCGGACGGCGTACCGGGGCCGGAATGCGGGTCGGCAGCGGCGCGGGCGCCACGCACGCCCCCTGGCCACCCGACGCCATAGTGGTCTGCTCCTTCGGCGACGCCTCGGTCAACCACGCGAGCGCCACCGCCGCCTTCAACACCGCCGGGTGGTACGACCACGCGGGGCTGCGGATTCCGGTGCTCTTTGTCTGCGAGGACAACGGGCTGGGCATCAGCGTCCGCTCGCCGGAGGGCTGGGTCGAGGCGACCCTGCGGGCCAAGCCGGGCATCCGCTACTTCAGCGCGGACGGAGCCGACCCGGTGCGGACGTACGAGGTGGCGGCGGAGGCCGCGGCCTGGGTACGCCGCAACCGGCGGCCGGCAGTGCTGCACCTGCGCACCGTTCGGCTGATGGGGCACGCCGGGGCGGACGCGGAGTCGGCGTACCGGGGTCCGGCCGAGCTGGCCGGGGACCTGGAGCGGGACCCGGTGGCCGCCACCGCGCGGCTGCTCGTCGAGGCGGGCGTGGCGACCGGCGAGGAGCTGCTGGCCCGGTACGACGAGACCGGCTGGCAGGTACGCCGGCTGGCCGAGGAGGTGCTGGGCGAGCCGAAGCTGGCCTCCGCGGCCGACGTGGTGTCGGCGCTGGCCCCACGTCGTCCGGTGCGGGTGGCGCGGGCGGTGGCCGACGCCGCGGCGCGGGCCAGTGGGCCGGGAGCGGGCGCCCGGGCGGAGGCGTTCGGCGGCAAGCCGCCGGAGCTGGCCGGGCCGATGACCCTGGCGCAGAGCATCAACGCCGCGCTCGCCGACGGGATGCTCGACCACCCGCAGATGGCGCTCTTCGGTGAGGACGTGGCCGCCAAGGGCGGCGTGTACGGGGTGACGAAGGGGCTGCGCGACCGGTTCGGGGCGGCCCGGGTCTTCGACACCCTGCTCGACGAGACGTCGGTGCTCGGGCTGGGCCTCGGTGCCGGGCTGGCCGGGATGCTGCCGGTGCCGGAGATCCAGTACCTGGCGTACCTGCACAACGCCGAGGACCAGTTGCGCGGTGAGGCGGCCACCATGCGGTTCTTCTCGCAGGGGGCGTTCCGCAACCCCATGGTGGTGCGGGTGGCGGGCCTGGCGTACCAGGAGGGGTTCGGCGGGCACTTCCACAACGACAACTCGGTGGCCGTACTCCGGGATGTGCCCGGTCTGGTGGTCGCGGTGCCGGCGCGGCCGGACGATGCCGCGCCCATGCTGCGGACCTGTCTGGCGAGCGCGGCGGTGGACGGCAGCGTCTGCGTGTTCCTGGAACCGATCGCGCTCTACCACACCCGCGACCTGTACGCGGAGGGTGACGGCGAGTGGCTGGCCGGCTATCCGGAGCCGGGCGGGTGGGTGGCCGGGCACGTGCCGATCGGGCGGGCCCGGGTCTATCCGGTCGGCTCGGCGGACGACCTCACCATCATCACCTTCGGTAACGGGGTGCGGATGTCGCTGCGGGCCGCCGCCGTCCTCGCCGAGGAGGGGGTGGGCACCCGCGTGGTGGATCTGCGCTGGCTGGCTCCGCTGCCGGTGTCCGACATCATCCGGGAGTCCTCGGCGACCGGCCGGGTGCTGGTGGTGGACGAGACGCGCCGCTCCGGCGGGGTCGGCGAGGGCGTGATCGCCGCGCTGGTCGACGCCGGATATGTCGGTGCCGCGCGTCGAGTGGCGGGAGTTGACTCGTTTGTACCATTAGGTCCGGCAGCACGTCACGTACTGGTCTCCGCGGAAGCCATTACCGACGGTGCCCGTACGCTGCTGGCACGGTAAATTCCGTTCCACCCGGTGCGCCACTTGCGCGCAGCCCAACAACTGTGTGGACTTTGCCTGACGGCGTCGCACCGACGTCGCGAGCAGGGACGAGATGAGGAGGCACGCGACAGTGAGCGCGACCGCTGGTCAGGCCGCCGACGGGGTACGCAGCCTGGCGGACCGGTTCGGGATCGAACCGGGGATGGTCGTCATGGAGATGGGGTACGACGACGACGTCGACCAGGATCTCCGAGACGCCCTGACCGACCGCTGTGGAGATCTGGTCGACGAGGACACCGACGAGGTGGTCGACGCGGTGCTGGTTTGGTACCGGGACGGCGACGGTGACCTTTTCGAGCTGCTCGTCGATGCCCTCGGCCCGCTGGCCGACAACGGCGTCGTGTGGCTGCTCACCCCGAAGGCGGGGCGCGAGGGGCACGTCGAACCGAGCGAGGTCGCGGAGTCCGCGCCCACCGCCGGCCTTCAGCAGACCTCGACCGTCAACGCCGGCCGGGACTGGAGCGGCGCGCGTCTGGTGCTGCGTCGAGGTGCCAAGGCCAAGAAGTAGCCAGCGCCGCTCCGCTCGCCCGACGGTCCGCCCACCGTCGGGTAGCAGGCTGGTGCCGTCCCCCCGCCCCGACGCCGTCGCCGGCGTGGCCGAGCAGCGAGGAGAGTTCGCATGCCCCTACAGGTTGGTGCCGAAGCACCCGACTTCGTGCTCAAGGACCAGAACAACCAGGAGGTCCGCCTCTCGGACTTCCGGGGCAGGCGCACCGTGCTGCTGGTGTTCTACCCGCTCGCCTTCACCGGCACCTGCCAGGGCGAGTTGAGCGAGGTGCGCGACAACCTCGGCGAGTACGTGAACGACGACGTGCAGGTGCTGACCGTCAGCGTCGACTCGGCCTACAGTCACAAGATCTGGGCCGACCGTGAGGGCTACCAGTTCCCGATGCTCGCCGACTTCTGGCCGCACGGCGCCGTCGCCCAGGCGTACGGGGTCTTCAACGACGTGGCCGGCTTCGCCAACCGGGGCACCTTCGTCATCGACAAGGCCGGAGTGGTCCGCTTCGCCGAGATGAACGGCCCGGGCGAGGCCCGCGACCAGCAGAGCTGGCGCAAGGCCATCGCCGAAGCGACCAACTGACCGGGGTACGCCGCGCGCCCGGGTCGGTGGCGGGCAGGTAAGCTTGCCAGCCACCGGCCCGCCACACGGGCGATCCGGGCGCGTAGCTCAGTGGGAGAGCACCCGCCTTACAAGCGGGGGGTCGCAGGTTCGAAACCTGCCGCGCCCACCCTGTAGTACGACGCAGCCCGCGCGGGCTCGGCCATCGGACGTCTCGCTCCGACCGCCAGGGTCCGATTCCCGCCATCCTCGACGGCTTGCGACCCGGCGGCCGCCATGATCCGCGCACCTTCACGGATCCTGCTGCCTCACCAGGCGACGAGACAGCAGGATCACCGAAGTTGCGCGGATTTTGCGAGGTGGGGGAGGGTGGGGCGAGCGATCCGGGGAGCGTGTGTAGTGGGACTGGCAGGCATTGGCGCGGTGCTGTTCGACATGGACGGCACGCTGGTCGACTCCGACGCCGCCGTGGAGCGGGCCTGGGAGCGGTGGGCGGCCGAGTACGCCGTCGACCCGGCCACGGCGCTGGCGATCGCGCACGGCAGCCCAGCCGACCGGACCGTCCGCCGGCTGCTGCCCACGCTCGACGACAGCGCGGTCGCCGCCGCCGCGGCACGGCAGCTCGCATTGCAGTACGACGACCTGTCCGACGTGACGGCCACCCCCGGGGCGCACGAGCTACTGAACGCGCTGGCCCGGCTGGGGTTGCCCTGGGCGGTGGTGACCAGCGCCGACGCGCGGCTCGCCGAGGCCCGGCTCGGTGCCGCCGGCATCAAGGCGCCGGTGCTCGTCACCGTGGAGGACGTCAGCGTCGGCAAGCCGGACCCGGAGGGCTACCTGCGGGGCGCGGCGCTGCTGGGCGTACCCGTGGGGCGGTGCCTGGTCGTCGAGGACGCCGAGGTCGGCCTGCGGGCCGGTCGGGCTGCCGGGGCGATGACCGCCGCGCTGAAGGGCCTCGACGGCGACCTGCGTCTGCGCGACCTGGCCCAACTGGCGCACCAACTGGAGTCGACGCCCTGACCAGCTCGGCCAGGTAGCGCTCCGCGGACCAGTCCGTCGCCGCCGCCCGGCCGTCCCGTCCACCCCGGGCGGGGAAACAGTTGGCGTGGCCGGGCCGGTTCTGCTGCACTACCGGCTCGCGACGACGAAGGGGAGACGCGGTGGAGTTGACGTTGACGCCGATGACGGCACAGGAGTTGGCCCGCCTGCTCGAATCACTGGAGCAGGGGTACGCCGACGATCTGGTGGCGCACCGGGGGATGACCCCCGAGGCGGCCCTCGATCGGTCGGTCAGCCAGATCCGGGAGTCGCTGCCGGCGGGTGCGGCCACCGAGGGGGCCCTGCTGCGGGTGGGCAGGGTCGGCGACACCGAGGTCGGCTGGATCTGGGTGACCCTGCCGACGGCCGCCGCCCCGGACCAGGCCTGGATCCACAACATCGAGGTGCACGAGGAGCACCGGGGACGCGGGTACGCGCGGCGGATGATCCAGCTCATCGAGGCCGAACTCACCCAACACGGTGTGCCCGAACTGGGTCTGAACGTCTTCGGTACGAACTCGGTGGCGATCGGCCTCTACCGCAGTCTGGGCTTCGAGGTCACCTCGCAGCAGATGGCGAAACGCCTCACCCCGGGGAGCTGAGCCGGGGGCCCGTGGACGGGTCCCTTCGGCAGGACTGTTCACCTGCCCAGCGGGAAACCGGCGCGGACCGCACCTGGGGAGGAGCGACGGATGACGCACGGCGCCGGACTGACCATCGGTGTGCTCGGCTCGTACGGTGGGCGAAACCTCGGCGACGAGGCGATCCTCACCGGCCTGCTCACCGATCTGCGTACGCAGGAACCGAACGCCCGGATCATCGTCTTCTCACGGAACCCGGCGCACACCCGGGCTGCCCACCCCGATGTCGAGGCGGTGCCGTGGGAGGGCGTAAGCCGTACCGACTCGGCACTGGTTCTGGCGCAGCTCGACCTGCTCATCCTGGGCGGTGGCGGCATCCTGTACGACCGGGAGGCCCGCCGTTACCTGCGGGTGGTCCGGGTGGCCCAGGAACGCGGCCTGCCGCTGATCACGTACGCGGTGGGGGTCGGGCCGCTCAGCGAGGGGGTGGACACCGGCATGGTCCGGGAGACGCTCTCCAGCGCCACCCAGGTGACCGTCCGGGACCAGGAGTCCCGGATGGTGCTGGAGGAGGCCGGCCTGCTCAACCCGATCACGGTCACCGCGGACCCGGCGTTCCTCCTGCAACCGGAGGAGTTCCCGGCCCACCTGTTGGCCGAGGAGGGTGTGCCGGTCGGCAAGCGCCTCGTCGGGATAAGCGTGCGGGAGCCGGGCCGGGCCGCCGAACGCCTCGACGTGGACGGCTACCACCGGCTGCTGGCCCAGATCGGTGACTTCCTGGTGCACCGGATCGACGCGTACGTGCTGTTCGTGCCGATGGAGCGTGACGACATCCGGCACTCCCACGGGGTGCTGTCGCACATGGTCGCCGCCGAGCGAGGTCGGATCCTGCACGGCACCTACTCGCCGCAGCAGGTGCTGGGGTTGATGCGCCACTTCGATCTGGCCGTCGGCATGCGCCTGCACTTCCTGATCTTCGCGGCGATGGTCGGTACGCCGTTTCTGCCCCTGCCGTACGCCGGCAAGGTCTTCGACCTGGCCCAACGACTCGGCGTGCCGGCGCTACGCGGCGTGGAGCGGGAGGTCGAGGGCCCGCTGCTGGCCGAGGTCGACCGGCTCTGGGACGAGCGGGAGCAACGCGCCGAGGCCACCGCACGACGGGTGGCGGAGGTGTGCGATCAGGCCCGGGGCACCTCGGAGGTCACCCGCGGCGTGCTGGAGAGCCTGCGCAGCCAGACCCTCACCCGGGTCTGAGCTGGCTGTCACACCGCCGGGCCGGTCCACCGGTAGCGCCACTCGCGGGCCTCCTCGCGGGCGGTCTCCAACTCGTAGATCTGCGCGTCGGCCAGCCCGCCGGAGCCGAGGTGATGGTGGGTCAGCGGCGGACGGCCGTTGCTGTCCAGTTCGACGGTGATGGTCTGCCCGTCCGCCGAGCCGCCGACGAGAAGGATCTGCACGGAGGAAGCCATGCGCCCATCCTGCCCGGCCCAGCGTCGGCCCGCAGCGGATAGCGGGGCAGCGGGGGGCCCGGCCCGTGGCTAGGGTCGGCGGATGGAGCAGACGATCGATCCCACGCTCGGTCCGGTGCTCGCCCGCACCGGCGACGAACGCGCTGTCCTGACCTCGTTCCTCGACTTTCACCGGGCCGTGCTGCTGCGCAAACTGCGCGGTCTCTCCGATGCCGACGCCCGACGTCGGCTGGTGCCCTCGGCGACCACGCTCGTCGGGCTGGTCAAGCACCTGACCCTGGTCGAGCGGAACTGGTTCCCGACCCTGTTGGCCCCCGAGCCCGGCGACGTCTACCTGACCTCCGAGGAGGACGCGGTCGCCAGCTTCACGCTGAGCGACCAGGAAACCGTCGTCGGTCTCACCGAGGCGTACGAACGGGCCTGCGCCCGCTCCCGGGCGGTCGCCGCGAGCATCGACCTCGACCACGTGGTGCCGCACCCGCAACTCGGTGAGGTGTCGCTGCGCTGGATTCTGGTGCACATGATCGAGGAGACGGCCCGGCACGCGGGCCACGCCGACATCCTGCGCGAGTTGACCGACGGCGAGGCCGGCGCGCTCTGAGCCCCGGGTCGCCGCACGCCGTCGGCCGTCACCCGGTGGGCAACAGGCCCGGCGGATACTCCATCCCGTCATGCGTGCACGCCGCAGCGGCAACCCGCGCCGCGTACCGGGCGGCATGCGTCAGTGGCTCGCCGCGCAACCGGCCGGCGATCAGGCCGGCCGCGAAGGCGTCCCCCGCCCCGTTGCTGTCCACCACCGGTTTTCCCGAGACGGAGGGCGGCACGGGTACCGCCGTGCCGTCGCCCGGGTACACCTCGGCGCCGTCCGCGCCGCGGGTCACCACCATCGTCCGAGGCGCCAGCGTGCCGGCGAGCGACGCGGCCCGGTCGCCCAACCGCACCCCGCTCAGCAGAACCAGGTCGGCGACCTCCGCGAACGGCTGGTGGTAGGTGTTCTCGCCGTCCCAGTCGTGCAGGTCGGTGGAGAGCGCCACGCCCGCCGGAACGGCGGCCCGCACGGCGGACAGCAACGGCACCACCCAATCCATGATCGAGAGGTGGACGTGCCGGGCGTCGCGGACCAGTGCGGCCACCTCGGTGGCGGGAAACGGTGGATCACCCTGCCATGGGCGCGGGTCGTACAACGACGTGCGCCGTCCGCCCGGGTCCACCAGGTTCACCGACCGGCGGGTGCCGCCCTGGTGCTCGGCCAGCAGCGCCGGCACCTCGGCCCGGGTCAACGCCGCCCGGACCAGCTCACCGGCCGGATCGGCACCGAGGGTGTCGACGACCAGCACGCGCAGGCCGAGTGCCCGGGCGGCCAACGCCACCCCGGCGCCGGTGTTGCCGATCCGCAGCTCGATCGGCTCGACGGTGTGGGAATCGGCAGCCGGGAGCGGCAGCGCGGGCACCCGAACCCGCACGTCCACCCCGAGCCCGCCAAGAACCAAAAGATCGACCACAACACCGACGCTAGACCGCTGCCCGCCTCCCGCGCCTCCGCGATCTTGCACTTTCTGTGGTGACAAAAGGTGCATTGCTCGCAGAACGTCAACAGAAAGTGCAAGATCGCGCGAGTGCGGCGATGGGTGCGGATCGCCGGCCAGGTGGGCCGCCCTATTCTGGGGGCGGGCGGCGAGTAGGGGGAGCAGGTGCTGGTCATCCACGGGCTGTGGCTGCCCGGCGGCAGTTCGACCGGCGGCCTCGCCGTCTGGGCCGAGGACAGCGCCGCACCGATCCCCGCTCCGCGTTCGGGCCGGCCGGCCCGGGAACGCCCGCATCCCTTCGCCGCCGGGCACTCCGACCTGGCCGTCGTCCTCGCCGACGCCGCCGAGCCGAGCCGGCCGGACACCGCGCTGCTCACCCTGCCCACCCTGGCGGGCGCGCCGACCGACTCACCCGAGCTGATCCGGACCACCGTCGCACCTGCGGCCCGCGGTCGGCTCACACTCGCCGGGTGGCGGGTCCCCACCCTGGTGTACGCCCCGGACGACGCGCTGTCGCTGCTGCAAGCCCTGAACGACATCCCGGCGGTGGCCGGGGCCACCCTGCGACACCTCGCCGAGCTGGCCGACTTCGCCGCCGACCTGGTGACCCGTGGCCGCGTCCTCCCCGGTGTGCGTAGGACGACGACGGCTGACCTGACGCCCGGCGCTGACGTGCCGGTGGCGTCCGACGTTCCCGTGCAGGCGGTGTGGCGTCCGCTGCTGACCGGCACCGACGCCGCCTGGGCGCGTTCGCTGGCGCTGGCCCTGCCACCCGCCGCCCGAGCCACCGTCCTGCCGCCCGCTGCCAAGCTGACCGCTGCCGAGCCGCCCGCCTCCGGGCTGACCGCTGCCGAGCCGCCCGCCTCCGGGCTGACCGCTGCCGAGCCGCCCGCCTCCGGGCTGACCGCTGCCGAGCCGCCCGCTTCCGAGTTGACCGCTGCCGAGCCGCCCGCTTCCGAGTTGACCGCTGCCGTCCTGGTCGCGGACGCGCTGGACGCGCTGACCGACGCCGCCGCGCGGGCTGCCCTGGCGACCACCACGCTGGCCCGGGGGCTGCGCCCAGGGGGTCCGGCGCCGGCCTGGCTGGCCGCGCTCGCCGGCCCGCAGCGGGACTTCACCATCGACCCGGCCGGGCTGGCCACCCTCTCCGCCGAACTGGACGCCTGGCAGCGCGACGCCGCCGGTGGCCCGGTGCGGGCCAGTTTCCGGCTTGTCGAACCGGCCCCCGACGAGGTCACCGAACCGATCCTGGCCACCCGGGCGGTGTCCGCCGACGGTGGGCCGGTGCCTGCCGACAGCGCGCCGGTCTCGGTCGGGTCGATCGGTGCCGGGCGCTGGCGGTTGGAGTTCGGGTTGCAGGCCGCGGACGAGCCCGGCCTGCACGTCGACGCCGGGGACATCTGGCGAGCGCCGCAGACCCTTGGCGGCCTGGTCGGCCGGACGACCAGCCCGCAGGAGACGCTCCTCGCCGAGCTGGGCCGGGCCAGTCGACTCTGGCCGGACCTGGACGCCGCGCTGCGTACCGCCGCCCCGGAGGCGATGGACCTCGACGTCGAGGGAGCGCACCGGTTCCTCAGTGCGGGTGCCCCGGTGCTGCACGCGGCCGGTTTCGGGGTGCTGCTGCCGTCCTGGTGGCAGCGTCCGTCGGCGCGACTGGGCGCCCGGTTGCGAGCGCGCAGCCGCACCGCACCGGGCACTGTGGGTGGTACCGATGCCGGTGTCGGTCTGGACGCCCTGGTCGACTACCGCTGGGAGATCGCGCTCGGTGACCAGCCGCTCTCCGCCGAGGAGTTGGCGGCGCTGGCCGAGACGAAGACCCCGCTGGTACGGCTCCGCGGCCGGTGGGTGGAGCTGGACCCGGGGCGGCTCGCGGCGGGGCTGCGTCTGCTCCGCTCCGCGGGCGAGCTGACCGTCGCCGATCTGCTCCGCCTCGGGCTGGCCGACGGCGAGGCCACCGGCGAGCTGCCGGTGCTGGAGGTGACCGCCGACGGTGCGCTGGGCGACCTGCTCGCCGGCGCGGTCGAGCGGCGGCTCACCCCGCTGGACCCGCCGCCGGGCTTCCGGGGGACGCTGCGGCCGTACCAGCAGCGAGGGCTGGCGTGGCTTGCCTTCCTGCGCTCACTCGGTCTGGGCGGTGTCCTCGCCGATGACATGGGGCTGGGCAAGACGGTGCAACTGCTCGCGCTGCTCGCCGGGGACCCACCGGAGGCCGGGCCAACCCTGTTGGTCTGTCCGATGTCGCTTGTCGGCAACTGGCAGCGGGAGGCGGCCCGGTTCACCCCGGAGCTGCGGGTGCACGTACACCATGGTGCCGAGCGGGCGCGGGGGGCAGAGTTCACAGCGGCCGCGCACGGCGCGGACCTGGTCCTCACCACCTACTCGGTGGCCGCCCGCGACGCCGCCGATCTGGCCGGCATCGACTGGCACCGGGTGGTGGTGGACGAGGCGCAGGCGATCAAGAACGCGTCGACCCGGCAGGCCGAGGCGGTCCGCGCGCTGCCCGCCCGGCAGCGGGTGGCGGTGACCGGTACGCCGGTGGAGAACCGCCTCGCCGACCTCTGGTCGATCATGCAGTTCGCCAACCCGGGTCTGCTCGGGCCGGCCGCGACGTTCCGCAAACGGTTCGCCGAGCCGATCGAGCGACACGGCGACGCCGAGGCCGCCGAGCGGCTGCGACGGATCACCGGCCCGTTCGTGTTGCGCCGGCTCAAGACCGACTCGTCCATCATCTCCGACCTGCCGGAGAAGCTGGAGATGGAGGTGCTGTGCAACCTGACCGCGGAGCAGGCCGCGCTGTACCGGGTGGTGGTCGACGACATGCTCGCCCGGATCGAGACCAGCGACGGCATCGAGCGACGCGGTCTGGTGCTGGCCACCATGACCCGCCTCAAGCAGGTCTGCAACCACCCCGCCCAACTGCTGCGCGACGGTTCGGCGCTGGAGGGCCGCTCCGGCAAGTTGGCTCGGCTCACCGAGATCCTGGAGGAGGTGCTGGCGGCGGGGGAGAAGGCGCTGCTGTTCACCCAGTACGCCGAGTTCGGTGCGATGTTGCGCGGTCACCTGTCGGCGCGGTTCGGCCGGGAGGTGCTGTTCCTGCACGGTGGCCTCGGCAAGGCCGAGAGGGACGCCCTGGTGCAGCGTTTTCAGTCCGCGGAGGGTCCGCCGCTGTTCGTCCTCTCCCTCAAGGCCGGCGGCACCGGGCTGACCCTGACCGCCGCGAACCACGTGGTGCACGTGGACCGGTGGTGGAACCCGGCGGTCGAGGACCAGGCCACCGACCGGGCGTTCCGGATCGGGCAGCACCGGCGGGTGCAGGTGCGCAAGTTCGTGTGCGCCGGCACTGTGGAGGAAAAGGTGGCCGCGATGATCGCCGACAAGCGCAGCCTCGCCGAACGGGTGGTCGGCACCGGCGAGCAGTGGATCACCGAGTTGTCCACCGGCCAGTTGCGGGACCTGTTCGCCCTGGAAGCCGGCGCGGTGGTGGAGTGACGGAGTTCGCCGATTACGGGCGTCCTCGTCGGGTCGACGGGGGCCTGCGGGCGCGCAGCGCCCGGGGCGCGATCGGCCGGTCCTGGTGGTCGCGGCGTTTCCTGGAGGTGCTGGAGTCGTTCGCGCTCGGCACCCGGTTGACCCGGGGCCGGTCGTACGCGCGGGCCGGTCAGGTGCTCACCCTCGACATCGCACCCGGGCGGGTCAGCGCGGTCGTGCAGGGCTCCCGGCCGAAGCCGTACCAGGTGTCGATCGCGCTGAAGCCGTTCCCGGCGGCGCTCTGGTCCCGCATCGAGGACGAGTTGGCCGGGCAGGCGTTCTTCAGCGCCCGGCTGCTCGCCGGTGACCTCCCCGACGAGTTGGAGGAGGTCTTCTCCGCCGCCGGCGCACCGCTTTTCCCAGCCGGTGTGGACGAGCTGACCCAGCGCTGCAACTGCCCCGACTTCGCGGTGCCGTGCAAGCACCTCGCGGCGACGTTCTACCTGCTGGCCGAGGCGTTCGACGCGGACCCGTTCGAACTGCTGCACTGGCGCGGTCGGTCCCGGGCGGAGTTGCTCGACGAACTCCGGGCCCGCCGGGTCGCGACCACCGGTGCCACCCCACCGCCCCCACCGCTCGACCCACCGTCCGAACCGGACGGTGCGGAGTCGAGTGTGGACGCCGTGGCGCCGGTCGGTGCCGCCCGGGCGCTCGCCGGGCTGTCGGCGACGCCGCTGGCGGATGCGGCGGACCGGTTCTGGTCAGCGCCGGTGCCGCTGCCGGATCGGCCGCCCCGACTGGTGACCGGCACGGACCTGCTGCTGCGACAGCTCGGAGCACCGGCCCCGGCCATCGGTGGGCCGGGACTGCTCGAACGGCTGCGCCGCGCGTACCGGGCGTTCGGCCCGGCCGACAAATGAGCTGTCACGTCCACCGGTTGAGCCGTCCCGTCGAGCGGTTCAACAGTCACGTCCAGCGGCGGCGAAACCGCCACATGATGGCGGCGTTGGCCACCAGCACCACCGCGCAGATCGCGCCGGTGAGTCGACCGGCGAACACGGCTATCGCCGGCAGCGACGCCCACAGCACGATGGTCAACAACATCAGGTAGCGGCCTCTGCGGGCTCGGGCCCGGTGGTCCAGCCGCTTAAAGAAGGCCGGGTCACTTTCCCGGAGCTGACGGGTGATCTGGTCGAATCTGCGCTGATCCTCTTTGCTGAGCATGGCGCTGCCTTCCCCTCACGCGTTCAGCGGTTCGGCGGCATACCCGCTGCGGTGGTGGCTCACGCTCGCCCGCTGCTGCTACTTTCCTCCACGCGAGCACGCTTCACGTCCGGCTTACCTGAACCTTAAGTTTGCCTTTGGTGGTGAACGACGCCGAAACTGTCGCGTACGGCGGCGAGGTCCGGTCCGTGCTCGGCTGGCGCGCGTACGCCCTGCTGGGAAGCTCTGCGGGCGGGTCCGTTCCTCCGCCCGCCGCCGAGGTCGCACTGAACGCTGTCTTAAGTGCCCTCCCGAGTGGGTTCCGGCCACCTTGAAGGGCCATGGGGCCTTGGTTACTTTGCCGTAGCAACCCCCTCAGGCAACAGTCGCCGCACCTGCCGCACCTGCCCGGTAGCAGCTTCCGGCGCTCATCAGAAATCGGGATTGGTACATGGCCGACCAGAATGTGCCACCACGTCGACCGCGGGACGACCGCGGTTGGGACGGACATCAGCACCCCAGCGCTGACGGCTACGGCGACCCCCACCCGCCGGCGCCCTACGGCTACGACTCGCCCCACCCCTACCAGGGCGGCTACGCCGCGCAGGCCGACCCGCGTGAGCAGTACGCCGGGCAGCCCGCGCCCGCTCCGCGCGGTCCGCAGTGGGTCGGCCCGGAGGGCCTTGGCCGCCCGGCCCCGGCGCGACCGGCCGGCACCGGACTGCCCACCCTCGACGATGACAACGAGCCGGATCGCAAGGTCGGCCGACGTAAGGCGATGGTGGCCCTCGGCGGCACCGCCGCCGTCGTCGCCGGTGGCGCGGCGCTCGCCATGACCCCGCAGATCCGTGGCCTCTTCGGCGACGACGCGGTGGCCGGCGACGCGACCGGCAGCACGGTGACCGACGGCACCGCGGCGCGGCCCAGCGGCCAGCAGCCCAGCACCGTGCGTACCTACACCGAGCAGAACGAAAGCTACATGGGCTCCCGGGCCGGTGAGGCGCTGAAGAAGAACGCGCCGGCCGGCGGGCGGACCTACTCCGGCCCGGCCGCCGCCGCGGCGGCGACCACTGTGACAGTGAAGACGGTGCTGGCCAAGGACCCGATCCTGCACCTGGCCCGGCGCGCCACCTTCGGCGTGACGCCCGCGGTGGTCGCCGACATCAAGCGCGAGGGCATGGACGCCTGGATCCGCGCCCAGCTGGACCCGGGGAAGTTGGAACCGAGCAAGGGTGAGCTGAAGCTCGCCGAGCTGCCGACCCAGAAGCTCTCCGTGCAGCAGCTGCGCGACCAGCGGGACAAGCTCAACGAGCAGGACGCCCACCCCGAGCGGGAGATGGTCGACGCCACCATCGCCCGGCAGATCTGGTCCAAGCGCCAGCTGTTCGAGGTGATGGTCGACTTCTGGAACGACTTCCTGCACGTCGCCGCCGACTTCGACGGCGGTGAGGTGTACCGCAACTCGTTCGACCAGGACGTCGTGCGCAAGCACGCGCTGGGCAGCTACCCGGAGATGCTGGTCGCCGCGAACAAGCACCCGGCGCTGCTGATCTACCTGAACCAGAAGGACTCCCGCAAGGACGCGATCAACGAGAACCTCGCCCGGGAGAACCTCGAGCTCTACTCGGTCGGCGTCGACGGCGGCTACAAGGAGCCCGACGTCCGGCAGGCCGCCATGTTGCAGACCGGCCGCGGTGTGGACGACAAGGGCAAGTACGTCTTCCGCCCCGAGCAGCACTACGTCGGCAAGGTGAAGATCCTCGGTTTCACCCACGCGAACAACTCGGCCGACCCGAAGAAGGCCGAAGCGGCGATCGACGCGTACATCACCTACATCGCGACGCACCCGTCGACGGCGAAGTACGTGGCGCAGAGCCTGGCCACCCGGTTCGTCTCGGACACCCCGCCGAAGTCCCTGGTGGACCGGCTGGCCAAGACGTACACCACGAACAAGGGCATGATCAAGCCGGTCCTGATGACGCTGTTCTGCTCCTCGGAGTTCTGGGCCGGGGTGGGCCAGAAGGTGCGCCGGCCGATGGAGTACCTGGTCGCCACGTACCGCACCCTGGGCGTCTCGCCGGAGGCGTCGCCGAAGCACAACAACGGCGACAGCAAGCGCACCGCGTACGCCCGGGGGCTGCGCCAGATCCACGACAAGATGCGCGAGCTGGGCCAGTCCCCGATGGGTCACCCGACCCCGGACGGCTACCCGGACGTCTACGTCGCCTGGACCTCGGCCGGCACGATGGTCAACGGCTGGAACGAGGCGGGCGAGATCCTCGCCGGCTACCGCACCACCTTCACGTACACGGCGCCGGAGAAGCTGGTCGCCAAGCCACCGGCGACGGCCGGGGCGTACGTGGACGCGCTCTCCCAGCGGCTGGTAGGCCAGAAGTTGAGCACGCGGGAGAAGAACCTCATCCTCGGCGTGGCCGGTGTGGCGGCGACCACCAAGGTCGACGCCACGTTCAACGGGGCCATCACCGCCGTCGCGCGGGCGATCCTCGCTTCCCCCCAGCACCACCTCCGGTGAGGCACCCGATGGAGAAGACTGTGTACAACTCTTTCCCCCTGCACCCCGAATGCCCCGACGTGCGCCGGCTGGCCGACAACCCGGCCGAGGCTCTGCTGCGCGCCGAGGCGGACATCGTCGCCGCCGAGAACGCCGCCGAGTTCGACAGGTACCGCACCCTGGAGAACCTGGAGGAGGCCCAGCAGGACGGTCGCGGCGTGACCCGGCGGACCTTCGTCGCCGGTGCCGCGGCCACCGCCACCGCGCTGGCCACCGCCCAGTTCGTCACCACCTCGGCGTCGTTCGCGGCGACCAAGACCGGCACCCTGATCCACGTCTTCCTCTACGGCGGGCTGGACGGCCTGAGCCTGATCGCGCCGGACAACGACGCGGTGCTCAACAAGGCCCGGCCCGACCTGCTGCTCGGCAACGACTCGCTGGCCCTGGGCCGCGGCTTCAAGCTGACCAGCGCGTTCAAGCCGCTGGAGAAGTGGCTCACGGCCGGTCAGCTGGGCTTCATCCCGGCGGTCTCCGACGAGCGGCTGTCCCGCAGCCACTTCCAGGCCGCCGACGCCTGCAACCTGGGCGGGCTGCCCAACGAGACCGGCGGCCGGGGTTGGCTCGACGGTCTGGTCGACAACCTGGGCAAGGGCACCGCGTTCCGCAGCGTCGGCATCGGCAGCACGCTGCCCCGCTCGCTGGTCGGCAACAACGGCGCGCTTTCCCTGAACAACGTCGGCTCCCTGCGGCTCAACGGTGACGAGCGGTTCCGGGCCGCCACCGAGAAGGCCATCAAGGGGCTCTTCACCGGGATCAACCACCCGGTCGAGGAGGCCGTGCAGGAGGGCATGGGCGCGCTGGCCACCGCCCAGAAGCTCGCCGCCAAGCCGTACCAGCCCGCCGAGGGCGTCAAGTACGAGGGCGTCGGCAACGCGTTCCAGCAACTCGCCCAGCTGATCAAGGGCGGTGCCAACGTCCGGGTCGCCACTGTCGGCATGGGTGGCTACGACACCCACGAGAACCAGGGCACCCGCGAGGGCGGCCAGCTGCACCGCCGGCTCAACGAGCTGGCCAACGCCATGGCCGCCTTCTTCACCGACCTCGGCCCGAAGGCCGCCGACGTGACGATCATGGTGTCCAGTGAGTTCGGCCGTCGGGTCGGCTCCAACAACAACGGCACCGACCACGGGCACGGCGGCGTGGTCACCCTGCTGTCCGGCAAGAAGCTGGCCGGTTCGCTGCTCGGCACCTGGAACGGTCTGGACAAGTTGGACTCCGGTGACGTGCCGGAGTACAACAACATGTTCAACGTCTACGGCGCGGTGGCGCAGGGCCGGTTCGGGCTCACCAACGCGGAGGTCGACAAGGTCTTCCCCCGCCAGAAGTACGCCCCGATGAAGCTGTACGCGTGACGTACCCGCACACCCACGCCGCCGGCCGTCGTACCGGGACCTCGTCCCGGCACGGCGGCCGGTCGGCTGCGCCCGTACCCCCGCAGATCCCGGCCCGGCGCGGGCCCGGCGGCCGACGGCTGTTGGGCGTGCTGCTCCTGGTCGGCCTGCTCGCCAGCGTGGTGCCCTGGTGGCTGGGCACCCCGGCCGGATCGCTGCGGACCACAGCGGCCACCCTCACCTCCGCCGGCCGGATCACCGGCCTGGTAGCCGGCTACCTGCTGCTCGTGCAGGTGCTGATGATGAGCCGACTGCCGGTGCTGGAACGGTGGATCGGCGGCGAGCACATGGCCCGCTGGCACCGGGACATCGGCGCCACCCTGCTGGTCACCGTGCTGGCGCACATGTCGCTGATCCTGGTCGGCTACGCCGACCTGCGTAATCAGTCGATCCTCGCCGAGGTCGGCACGTTGCTCGGCGACTACGAGGACATGGTCTCGGCGTTCGTCGCCACCGGCATCATGATGCTCGTCGGGTTCAGCAGCATCCGGGCGATCCGGCGGGCGCTGCCCTACGAGATGTGGCACCTGCTGCACCTGTCCAGCTACCTGATCCTGCTGCTCGGCTTCGGCCACCAGTTCACCCACGGCGCGCAGCTGTACCGGCCCGGCCCGGTGCGCACCGGCTGGATCGCGCTCTACGTGCTGGTGGTCGCCGCCCTGCTCTGGGGCCGCGTGATCGCACCGCTGGCGTTCAACCTGCGCTACAAGCTGCGGGTCGCCGACGTGGTAGCCGAGAGCCCCGACACCATCTCCATCTACCTCACCGGGGAGCGGCTCGACCGGCTGGCGATGCTCGGCGGCCAACACTTCCGCTGGCGGTTCCTCACCCGGGGCTGCTGGTGGCAGTCGCACCCGTTCTCCGTCTCCGCCGCCGCCAACGGCCGCTGGCTGCGCGTCACCGTCAAGGTGGTCGGCACCCACACCGCCGACCTGCGCGACCTGGAACCGGGCACCCGGGTCTGGGCCGAAGGCCCCTCGGGAACCTTCACCGCCGCGCACCGGCTCCGGGAACGGGCGCTGCTGATCGCCGGTGGCAGCGGCATCACGCCGATCCGGGCCATGCTGGAGGAGCTGCCGCCGGGCGCCGCGCTCATCTACCGGGCCCGCACACCGGCCGACGTGCTGCTCAGCCGCGAGTTGGACTGGCTGGCCCAGGAACGCGACACCTCCGTCTGGTACGTCATCGGCTCCCGCGACGACCCCGGCCCCCGCCAGCTGATGAGCCCGGACGGGCTGCGGCAACTGGTGCCCGACGTGGCCCGGCGCGACGTCTACCTGTGCGGGCCGCCCGGTCTGGTGGAACAGTCGGTGCGGGCGCTGCGGCGGGCCGGCGTGCCCCGCCGGCAGATCCACCTCGCCACGTTCGAGCTGTAGGAAGGGCATCCCCATGCGTCGCGCGCTCCTCGCGATCACCGGCCTGGCCGCCAGCACCACCGCGCTTGTGGTGTTCAAGGGCTCGCCAGGCACCAGCCAGGTCGCCCAGAACCTGCCGACCGCCCAGCCGGTCAACCCCACCCCCCAGGATGTCGAGCCGAGCGTCGACCCGTCGGGCGGGGCGCCGAAGCCGTCGGTGACTGCCGACGCGCCCTCTTCGCCCAAACCCACAAAGAGCACCGGCCGTCCGTCCGGCACCCGCACCACCACGAAGGCCGCACCCCGGACCACCACCAAGGCACCCCAGTCGACCACCCGCCGGGTCACCGGCAACGGCTTCGACAACGAGTACGGGTACGTGCAGGTGCAGATCGTCGTCTCGGGTAACCGGATCGTCGAGGCCGTCGCGCTGTCGCTGCCCAGCGGGGGTGAATCCGACATCCACAGCGGCGACGTCCGCAACCGTTACGACGGCAGGGGCGGTGAGGTCGTGCAGAAGCAGAACGCGAACCTCAACACCGTTTCCGGTGCCACAGAGACCAGCAACTCCTACAAGCAGTCGCTGCGGTCCGCCATCGAGCAGGCATTCTGACGTGCGGGCCACGATGACCCGACCCGGGCTGTGCCGGGTCGAACAGATCATGGGTACGACGATCACAGTGGACCTCGCCGACGACCTGCCACCGGCGACGCTGCGCGGGCTGGCGGATGAGGTCTTCGCCTGGATGCACGAGGTGGACGCGCGGTTCAGCACCTACCGGCCGGACAGCGAGGTCTGTCGCTTCGACCGTGGTGAGGTGCTGCTCTCCGAAGCGTCCGCTGACCTGCGGTACGTGCTGGAGACCTGCGCCGACCTCTGGGGTGCGACCGACGGGTTCTTCGACGCGTACGCCACCGGTCGGCTCGACCCGTCCGGCTTCGTCAAGGGCTGGGCCGCCCAGGTCGCCTCAAACCGCCTGGTCGCCGCCGGTGCCGTCAACCACTGCGTGAACGCCGGCGGCGACGTACGGGTGCGGGGTCTGTCGCCGTCCGGGGAGCCGTGGCGCATCGGTATCCGGCACCCGTGGGACGCGATGGCGGCCTGCCTGGTGCTCAGCGGGACCGACCTGGCGGTGGCCACGTCCGGCGTGTACGAACGCGGCCGGCACGTGCTGGACCCGCGCCGGGGCGCACCGGCCAGTGGGCTGCGCTCGGTGACGGTGGTCGGCACCGACCTCGGGGTGGCCGACGCGTACGCCACCGCCGCCCTGGCCATGGGCACCCCCGGCCTCAACTGGCTGGCCCGCCTGGACGACCACACCCACGCGGTGATCACCGACAACGCCCGCGAGTACCACTCGTTCAACCTCCCCCTGACCGACTAGCCCGAGCCCCGCACGCCCCCGCCTGCCCTCTCACGCCCCCGCGCGCCCTCTCACGCCCGCGATCTTGCACTTTCGGTTGGCGTTCTGTCCCTTTGCGTGGAGATTGTCGGGACAGAAAGTGCAAGATCGCGGAAAGCTGGGCGGACTAGCGGAGGGGGCGGTGGGTGCCGGCTGGGCGGGAGCCGGTGGGGCGTGGGCGGCCGGGGCGGGACCCGGACGGTCGGGTGCCGGCCCAGCGGCGCCCCCGGTGACTGCGCCGGGGCGGCTCGGTGCCGCCGGGGTGAGGCGCTCTGTCGTTTGTGGACATCGTTCCCCCGTTCGTGGCGCGCGTTCGCACCGTCCCCCTGTCAACGAGTACCGACGCCTCGGCGACGCTGTCGGGCACCGGATCGAATCCTCGACCGGGCCGGTTTCACATGCCTCGTCGGGGCAGCGGCAGGTGACCGGGGAGCAGGTCGGGGGCGAGCGTCACCCCGGCGGCGCGCAGCGCCCCGATCAACGTGTTCTGCACGAGGTACGAGTCCGGAAGCTGCCAGCGCGCCTGCTCCGGGGCGACCGCCCAGCGGACCGTGCCCTCCGGCAGCCGGGTGGGCGGCGCGGGGATCCACGAGCCCGGCCCGTGCCGGACCACGTGGAAGCAGTGCTCCAGCTCCGGCCTGAGCGGGTCGCCGGGGCGGACCAGGAACATCCACCGCCCGGTGGGAGTGACCAGCACCGGTCCGCGTACGCCGGTGCCGGCCGGGTGGATCTGGACCGCGTCGAGCACGTGCCGGCCGAGGTGGGCGGGCACCTCCAGCACGTCGAAGGCCCGGCCGGTGGGCAGCAGCACCCCGTGCGGCCGGTTCCGCCACCAGGTCGCCACCCGGGCCGGGTCGGCGCTGGCGGCCAGTTCCCAGTTCTCCAGGGCGGGGTGGCAGCCCACTGTGGGGCAGCCGGCCCGGCCGCAGACGAAGCGGCTGCGGGCCAGACAGGCCCCCGGGGTGACTTCCCAGCCGTGTACCGCGTACCGGATGGCGACCCGGCGCAGCCGGACCCGTTCCAGCGGCGACAGTTCGGCAACGCGCGGTACGACATTCCCCCACATGTGTGCCAACTCCTCTCGTCGGGCCCGGCGTTCGCCAGGTCGCATGTCGAGCACCGTCACTGCCGTAACCCACGATCGTTGAGGTTGACGAACGGCCCGTGCAACTTGCACGAAAAGTACGAGGACTACCTGTCCGGCTGACGTACATCCTGTGCGACCAGCCAAAACCTGAACGTGAACGGCAGTCGCCGCACCCGCGGACATCGCCCCGACTCGATTGGTCGTCGGTGGCAGGGGAGGATGGGGAGATGGACGAGCTACCCATAGGACGGCGAGTTGCCTACTGGCGGGGGCGGCGCAAGATGTCGCAGCAGGTCTTCGCGGACCGGCTGGGCAAGTCCAAGAGCTGGGTGGACAAGGTCGAACGCGGTGTCCGCCGGTTGGACAAGTTCTCCGTCCTCTACGAGATCGCCGACATCCTCCAGATGGACGTGCAGCTGCTGATGGGCAAGGACCCGGAGCGGCGCGCCGACGCCCTCAACTGCATCGACCAGGTCGAGGTGCAGGAGATCCGGGCGGCGCTGGAACGCTACGACTCGATGAGCGCGTACTTCGACGCGGCGCCGTACCCGCCGCCGATGGACGACATGCGCAAGGCCGTCAACCACGCCTGGCTCACCTACCAGTACGGCCGCTACGGGATGCTCACCCGGGCGCTGCCGAAGCTTCTGCGCGACGCTCAGGCGGCCGACGCCGCCTACGGCGGTGAGCAGGCCGCCGAGGCGGCCCACCTGCTCGGGCAGGTCTACCAGATCGCCTCCTCGGTGCTGCGCAAGCTCGGCGAGTGCGAGCTCGCCTGGTTGGCCGCCGACCGGTCGATGGCGGTGGCCCAACGGGCCGACGACCCGCTGCTCGCCGGGATCGCCACCACCCGGGTGTGCAACGCCCTGGTCGCGATGGGGCGCGCCCGTCCCGCGCTGGAGCTGAACGTCCAGATCGCCAACCGGCTGGCACCGGGTGGAAGCAACGCGGTCTCCCCGGCCCGCCTCTCCGTCTACGGGATGCTGCTGCTCCAGGGTGCGATGGCCGCGTCCCGCATCGGTGACTCGGCCAGCGTCGACGACCTGATCAACTGCGCGCAGGAGGCCGCCACCCTGCTCGGCGGCGATTACAACCACTACTGGACGTCGTTCGGCCCGACCAATGTCGAACTGCACCGGGCCGCCGCCGCCGTGGAGCTGGGCGACGGGGGGCGGGCCGTGGAGGTGCACCAGTTGCGCATCGCGGAGCCCGCCTTCAACGCGCTGCTGCCCGAGCGCCGCGCCCACCACCTGCTCGACATCGCCCGCGGCTACGCCCAGATAGGTGACGTGGCGAACGCCGGCGAGATGCTGCTGCTCGGTGATCGGCTCGCCCCGTCGGAGATCCGCTGCCGGCCGATCGCGCACGAGGTGATGTCCGACATCCTCCGTCGCACACGTGGTGCGCCGCCTTCTCCGGTAGCGGAGTTGGCTGAGCACATGGGAGTAGGGGTATGAGCGCGGAGCCGGTCTGATGGCCGGTGCAGCGCACAACAGCGGGCACCGTGAGGTGCTCTACGTCATCGCCTGCGGCTCGCCGCTGGCCCGGCACGTCGGTCGTCTGGTCGATCTCGCCCAACAGGACGGTTGGGACGTCTGCGTGGTCACCACGCCGGACGGCGCGAAGTTCGTCGACCAGTCGGCCCTGATTCGGCAGACCGGCCACCCGGTGCGGACGCACTACAAGAACCCCGGTGACCCGGACGTGCTGCCGCCCGCCGACGCCATGATCGTCTGTCCGGCCACCGTCAACACGGTCAACAAGTGGGCCGCCGGGATCACCGACACGCTGGCGCTCGGGCTGCTGGTCGAGGCGCAGGGCAAGGGCGTCCCCATCGTGGCGGTGCCGTACACCAACGCGGCGATGGCCTGCCACCCGGCGTTTCGTGCCGGGGTGGCCCGGTTGGCAGAGTGGGGCGTCACGGTGCTCTTCGGCGACGATGTGATCGCCCTGCACCCGCCCGGAACGGGGGAGCAGCACCTGCACGCCTTCCCCTGGGCGATGCCGCTGGCCGCATTGCAGACCGTCTCCTGGAGCGCCGCGTAGCGCGTCCGGCAGATCTTCCACCCGACGCGGCCGGGCCGGGTGTCACCGCCCGGCCGCCCCGACGCCGGTAAGCTGGCCCGCCGTGAGCACAAGCGGATCCGCCCCCACAGTCAGCGACGTGGTGGCCGCGCTGGAACGGCGTTTTCCGCCGGTCTGGGCGGAGGAGTGGGACCGGGTGGGCCTGGTGCTCGGTGAGCCGGCCGCTCCGGTCCGCCGGGTGCTCTGCGTGGTCGACGTGGTGCCCGAGACGGTCGACGAGGCCCTGGCCGCCGAAGCGGACATGATCGTTTCGCATCATCCGCTGCTCCTGCGCGGGGTGTCGTCGGTCGCCGCGACCACATTCAAGGGGCGGATCATCCACCGGTTGATCCGGGCCGGGACGGCGCTGTACGCGGCGCACACCAACGCCGACGTGGCCTCCCCGGGCGTCTCCGACGCCCTCGCCGCCCGCTTCGGGCTCACCGGTCTGCGCCCACTCCAACGACCCGCGCCCGGCTCGCCCGCCCACGGCGACGACAGGGGTTTCGGCCGGATCGGCGAACTGCCCGAGCCGATGACCCTCGCCGAGCTGACCCGGCACGCGGCGGCGGTGCTCCCCGTCACGTCCTGGGGAGTTCGCGCGGCGGGGGATCCCGGGCGTATGGTTCGTACCCTCGCCGTCAGCGGCGGGTCGGGGGACAGCTTCCTCGGCGCCGCGACCGCCGCCGGGGTGGACGCGTTCCTCACCGCCGACCTGCGGCACCACCCGGCCGGCGAGCACCTCGCCGCCGATGGTCCCGCCCTGATCGACGCCGCCCACTGGGCGACCGAACGACCGTGGCTGGACGACCTGGCCGCCTTCCTCAGGGAGGCGCTGGACGTCGAGACGCTGGTGTCCGACCTGGACACCGACCCGTGGACCGTGCACGCCGCCGCACCCGTTGTGGACGACAAGGAGCCCGACCGTGAAGGCTGACCCTCAGGTGCAGCGCCGCCTGCTCGACCTCCAGGCAATCGACACCAACCTCGCCCAGCTCGCCCACCGCAGGCGGACGCTTGCCGAGCGGGCCGAGCTGGAGTCGCTGGCCCGGGAGCTGTCGTCGATGGAGGACGAGCGGGTTCGCGCCCAGGTGGCGGTGGACGACCTGGACCGGGACATCGCCCGGTTGGAGAAGGACGTCGAGCAGGTCCGGGCCCGCAAGGAGAAGGACGAGAACCGGCTGGCCGCCGGCACCGGCCCGGCCCGCGAGCTGGAGGCGCTCCAGCACGAGCTGGTCTCGCTCAAGCGCCGCCAGGGCGACCTGGAGGACGCCGAGCTGGAGCTGATGGAGCAGCGGGAGACCGCGCAGGGCGTACTGGACGGCGTGGAGCAGCGGCTGGCCGAGACCCGGGATAAGCGGGCCGCGACCGAGCAGCGCCGCGACGAGGCGCTGGCCGAGATCGCCAAGGAGGAGGAGTTCAAGCGGGGTGCGCGTCAGCCGCTCGCCGGCGATCTCCCGAGTGATCTGGTCAACCTCTACGACAAGATCCGCGAGGACACCGGGCTGGGTGCCGCGCTGCTCACCGGGGGCCGCTGCGGCGGGTGCCGCCTGGACCTGTCCGGCGCCGACCTGGCCCGGATCCGCAAGGCCGCCCCCGACGACGTGGTCCGCTGCGAGGACTGCCGGCGGATCATGGTCCGTACCAACGAGTCGGGCCTGTAGGTCGTGGCGCCGCGCGTCGTCTCCATCGAGGCCGACGGTGGATCCCGGGGCAACCCCGGCCCCGCCGGCTACGGCGCTGTGGTCCGTGACCCGGAGACCGGCGAGGTGCTCGCCGAGCGTTCCGAGTCGCTCGGTACGGCCACCAACAACGTCGCCGAGTACCAGGGCCTGATCGCCGGGTTGACCGCCGCCGCCGAGCTGGGCGCCGCCGAGGTGGACGTCCGGATGGACTCCAAGCTGGTGGTCGAGCAGATGTGCGGCCGGTGGCAGATCAAGCACCCCGGCCTGCGGCCCCTCGCCGCCCAGGCCGCCGCGCTGGTGGGCCGGTTCAGCGCGGTCCGGTTCAGCTGGATTCCGCGCGAGCAGAACCGGCACGCCGACGCCCTCGCCAACGCCGCCATGGACGCCGCCGCGGGTCGTCCGTCGGCGACCGCGGCCCCCGCCCGTCCCGAGACGACACCGGCCCCCGGCCAGCCCTCGACCACACCCGCCGCCCCGATCGTCGGCAGCGACCCGGCGACCGCGCCGGCATCCTGGGAGCCACGGCCGACCTTCACCGCCACCCGCCTCATCCTGGTCCGGCACGGCGAGACCCCGTACACCGAGCAGGGGCGTTACTCCGGGCGCGGCGACGTGCCGCTCTCCGAGCGTGGCCGCGCCCAGGCGCAGGCCACCGGCGCCCGGGTGGCCGAGCTGGCCCCGTCCGTCGCGGCCGTGCTCAGCTCACCGTTGTCCCGGTGTACGGCCACCGCGGCGTCGATCGCCGGGGCGCTCGGTGACGTGCCGGTCCGCACCGACGACGACCTGATCGAGTGCGACTTCGGCCAGTGGGAGGGGCGCACCTTCGCCGAGGTGCGCCAGCAGTGGCCGGGGGAGATGGACGCCTGGCTCGCCTCACCCCGGATCGCGCCGCCGGGCGGGGAGTCGTTCACCCAGGTCGCCGAACGCGCGCACCGCGTCATCAGAGGGCTGCTCACCGCGTACCCCGGTGAGACGGTGGTGGTCGTCTCGCACGTCTCGCCGATCAAGCTGGTGCTGCGTGACGCCCTCGCGGCCGGCGACGGCTTCCTGCACCGGCTCTTCCTGGACGCGGCCGGCATCTCGGTATTCGACATGTGGCCGGACGGCGGCGTGGCAGTGCGCACTGTCAACGACACCGCCCACCTCGCGGCCCTCTGAGCCGCTCACCCTTCGGCTGGTGACCCGCGCCGTTCGGCGCAGGTCACCAGCCGTTCGGCGCAGCACCTTCCCAACGGGTCACGTGACGCCCATCACAGAGTCGTAGCCTCCGGCCGTTGCATCGAAAGCCACGACTCCCCGGAGGTGTGTCAGATGGCTGCACCCGAACCGGAGGCGCCGCCCACGGCGCCGACCAGGGCAAAGGACCACAGCCCCTGGAACTGGTTGCTCTTCATCCCCATCGTGGTGCCGCTGATCCCGGCGTTCTTCAATGGCGACTCGCCCCGGGTCTTCGGCTTCCCGCGCTTCTACTGGCTGCAACTGGCCTTCATCCTGCTCGGCGTCGGCACCACCACGTTGGTCTACCAGATGACGAAGAAGCGGGGTGGTTCCTGATGTGGCGCGACCATCTCACCGAGATCATCGTCTTCTCCCTGCTGTTCCTCCTGGTCAGCGTGATGGGCTTCGTGGCGGCCCGGTGGCGGGCACCGAAGGACATGGCGCACCTGGACGAGTGGGGGCTGGGCGGGCGCAGCTTCGGCGGCTGGATCACCTGGTTCCTGGTCGGTGGTGACCTCTACACCGCGTACACCTTCGTGGCGGTGCCGGCGTTGATGTTCGGTGCCGGCGCGGCCGGGTTCTTCGCCGTGCCGTACACCATCGTCATCTACCCGCTGGTCTTCCTGGTGCTGGTGCGGCTCTGGTCGGTGTCGCACCGGCACGGGTTCGTCACGCCGGCCGACTTCGTCCGCAACCGGTTCGACTCGCCGGTGCTGGCGCTGCTGATCGCGATCACCGGCATCGTGGCCACCATGCCGTACATCGCTTTGCAGCTGATCGGCATCGAGGCGGTCCTCAAGACGATGGGCGTCACCGGCGACAACGCGCTGGCCCGACACCTGCCGATCATCATCGCGTTCGCCATCCTGGCCGCCTACACGTACCAGTCGGGGTTGCGCGCGCCCGCGTTGATCGCGTTCGTCAAGGACAGCCTGATCTACATCGTGATCCTGGTGGCGGTCATCTACCTGCCGTACAAGCTGGGCGGTTGGGGTGACATCTTCGCCGCGGCGGACGCGAAGTTCGACGCCTCGCCCAACCCGAACGACGGCATCCTGCTCAACGGCAACAACCAGCTTCAGTACGTGACGCTGGCGTTGGGCTCGGCGTTGGCGCTCTTCCTCTACCCGCACAGCATCACCGGTGTGCTGGCCAGCCGGAACCGCGACGTGATCAAGCGGAACATGTCGGCGCTGCCCGCGTACAGCCTGCTGCTCGGGTTGATCGCGCTGCTCGGCTACATGGCCATCGCGGCCGGCGTGAAGCCGCTGCCCGGCGCCAAGGAAGGCACTGTAGACAGCAACACCGTCGTGCCGTTGCTGTTCGACCAGCAGTTCCCGGACTGGTTCGCCGGTGTCGCGTACGCGGCGATCGGCATCGGCGCGCTGGTGCCCGCGGCGATCATGTCGATCGCGGCGGCGAACCTGTTCACCCGCAACATTTACAAGGAGTACCTGAAGCGGGACGCCTCCCCGGCCCAGGAGGCGAACGTCTCGAAGATCACCTCGCTGGTGGTCAAGGTCGGCGCGGTGGCCTGCATCGTCTTCCTCGACCCGCAGTTCTCCATCGACCTCCAGCTCATCGGTGGCGTGATCATCCTTCAGACGCTGCCGGCGGTGGCGCTGGGCCTCTACACCCGTTGGTTCCACCGCATCGGCCTGATCGTCGGCTGGGTGGCCGGCATGGGGCTGGGCATGTGGATGCTCTACCAGGTGGCCAGCCCGACCCGGAAGCACTTCGGCGGCTCCGCGTTCCCGCTGTCGGAGTTCGGTTTCGACACCACCAAGACGATCTACGTCGGCATCGTGGCGGTGGCGGTCAACCTGGCCGTGGCGGCGCTGGTGACGCTGGCGCTGCGGGCCGCGAAGGTCGAGGAAGGAGTCGACGGCACCGAGCCGGACGACTACTTCGCCGACGAGGGCGACCCCCGCGTAACCCCGGGCCCCGACCGCGACGCCGACCCAACCCGAGAACCAGTCGCCTAACCCCAACCCCGGGCCCCGGCCCCGGCCCTTCCGCGCCTGGCCCGTCCGTGCCCCGCCCTTCCGCGTCGATCATGGAGTTGTGGTGCCTGGTTGATGACTGTTCGCGGCAGTCGTCCCCCACCACAACTCCATGATCGACGACGCTTGAGCCTCACGAGCCCTTGTGGAGCTACTCGCCCCTGCCCGCTGACCCGATGCCCCTGAGGGCGAGGGTCAGCAGTTGTTCCGCCTTGGGCGCGCCCATTGGTTGCGCCGCGAGTGAGATGCCGTTGGCGAGGATCATCAGGTCGGCCATGGTGACGTCGGGCCGTACCGAACCCTCGTCGACGGCTCGGCCTAGCAGCGGTTCACCGGCGGCGACGAGCATCGCGCCGCAGGCCTCGGTCTCCTCGGGGGGCTCGTTCAGGAGAGATTCCGCGAGGCCGCGGGTTGTCGTGGCGTACGCGGTGACCTCGTGCAGCCAGGTCGTCAGCCCGTCGAGGGCGTCCGGCGCGGCGTGCAGATCTCCGGCACGCGCCGCCAGGTTGCGGACGCACCCGCGGAAGACCGCCTGGAGCAGCGACCACCGGGTGGGGAAGTGCCGGTGCAGGGTCGCCGAACCGACCCCGGCGGATCGCGCGATCTCCTCCAGTGAGGCGTACGCGCCGTCGCGGGCGATCGCTTCGGAGGCCGCCGTGACGACGAGGTCGTAGTTGCGCTGCGCGTCAGCTCTCATGGCCCGCCTTGCAGAAGTGGGGTGGTCCCCCGTATCGTAGCCGACTGGAAGTGGGGGATCACCCCACTTGTTTCTCAGGAGGCATCGTGGCTGTTCTCGTCATCGGCGCGACCGGTAAGCAGGGCGGGGCTACGGCCCGAGCGCTGCTCGACAAGGGCGTCGCGGTCCGTGCCCTGGTCCGCGATCCGGGTGCCGACAGCGCCCAGGCACTGCGGGATCGGGGTGCCGAACTGGTCACCGGCGACCTGGACGACGCGGAGTCGCTGTTCGCCGCGGCCGACGGCATGGATGGCCTCTTCTCCATCCCATATCCCGACGTGACGAACATGCAGGGCGACGCGGAGGTGACCCGCGGCCGCAACGTCGTCGAGGCGGCGCGCCGGGCCGGTGTGTCGCACGTCGTGCACAGCAGCGTCTCGGGTGCCGGCGACTTCCACCGCAACCAGCCCGGATGGGCCGAGGGCCGGTGGGACCGGCACTACTGGGAGAGCAAGGCGACCATCGACGAGATGGTGCGCTCCGGTGGCTTCGCGCACTGGACCGTCCTGAAGCCCTCGACCTTCATGGAGAACCTCGTCGGCTGGTCCTACCTCTTCGGCGACTGGTCCAGCGGCACCATCATCACCGGCTTCGCCGCTGACACGCGGATGCCGTGGATCGCCGTCGACGACATCGGGGAGGCCGCGGCGATCGCGTTCACGAACCCGGGGAAGCTCGACGGCCAGGACGTCGAACTCGCCGGCGACCTGCTCACCATGACCGAGGTCGCGGCCATCCTGAGTGAGGTCACCGGCCGGGCCATCACCGCTCCCGTGCTCACCCCGCAGGAGGCCGTCGAGCGCGGCCTGCTGCCCGCCATGGTCAAGGCGGTCGAGCAGATCAACGAGAACGGAAGCCCGGCCCGTCCGGAGATGGCCCGCGCCCTCGGCCTGCCCACCACCGACTTCCGCACGTGGGCGCGGCGAACGTTCTCCTGAGAACCGGCCGGTCGCGGATCGGCGGGTTCACCGCGCCAAGATCGCGCTCGATCCTTGTTGTAGTGGTGTTGGGCCGCGCGGCAGGCCACTACAACCAGGATCTTGCGCGATCTTGGCGGTGGGAGGGGCTTGTAATGCGGCCGGACGGGGTGATGGCCACCACGTGAAGGCAGGCGCGCTCAGCGGCGGCGGTTGCGGTCGACCAGGGCCTGGTTGAGGCGGCCCAGCAGCCGTGCCAGGGTCTCCCGGTCATCGGTGGTCCAGTCGGCGAGCATGTCCCCGTAGAGCCGGGTGCGGGCGGCCTGGACGGCCGCCATCCGTTGCAGACCGGTCGAGGTGGGGGAGATGACAGTGCCGCGGCCGTCGGACGGGTCCGGGGTGCGGGTGATCAGGCCGTCGCGCTGAAGCGCGGACACCTGTCGGGTGACTGTCGAGCCGTCCAGGTTGAGCCGGGCGGCGAGCGCCGAGACGTTCTGCGGGCCGGCGTCGGCCAGGTGGCGCAGGATGACGTACGCCGCGCGGTCCAGCACCCGGTGCTCGGCGGTGCCGGTGGCCCGCCGGGTGGCCTCGCCGAAGCGCATCAGCAGGGCCACCTCGGTCTCGATCTGGCCGAGGGTGCTCTCGTCACTGTCGTCGCTCATAGCTGTATCATACAGAATAAATACCTGTACGATACAGCTATCTGAGGAGTCGGAGTGGATCGGCGTTCCGAACCGAACCGCAGTGCCATCTACGCCACCACGCTGGTGGCCTTCCTCGCCATCGCCGGCATCGCCGTCGTCGACCCGATCCTGCCCGCCATCGGCGAGGCGATCGGCGTCACCGCCTGGCAGGTCGAGCTGCTGTTCACCGCGTACATCGCGGTCATGGCCCTTGGCATGATCCCGGCGACGCTGGCCAGCGGCCGGTTCGGCTTCAAACCGGTGCTCATCACCGGCGTCTCCGTTGTCGGCCTCGCCGCGATCCTCGCCTCGTTCAGCGACAACATCGTCCAGCTCTCCGTGCTGCGCGGCGTCTGGGGGCTGGGCAACGCGATGTTCTTCGCCACCGCCATGGTGGTGCTCGTCAACCTGGCCGTCGACAGGGAATGGGTGGTGGGCCTCTTCGAAACCGCCCTCGGCCTCGGCTTCGCCGTCGGACCGCTGATCGGCGGCCTGCTCGGCGAGGTCAGCTGGCGGCTGCCGTTCTTCGTCTGCGGCGTCTTCATGGTCCTCGCCCTCGGCGTGGCCTCCCGCAAGCTCCGCGAGCCCACCAACCGGCAGGCCCCGGTACGCGTCGGCCAGATCTTCGCCACCTACCGCCGCCCGGCGTTCATCGCCCTCTGCGTGGTCACCGCCGCGTACAACTTCGTGTTCTTCGTGGTGCTCGGCTACACGCCGCTCTTCCTCGGCCTGGACGTCATCCCTCTGGGGCTCGCCTTCACCGGCTGGGGTCTCGGCC
This sequence comes from Micromonospora sp. NPDC049089, assembly GCF_040648775.1. Classification (NCBI taxonomy): domain Bacteria; kingdom Bacillati; phylum Actinomycetota; class Actinomycetes; order Micromonosporales; family Micromonosporaceae; genus Micromonospora; species Micromonospora sp. NPDC049089. Next base: position 39,875 of record NZ_JBEZEH010000005.1, on the reverse strand, counting down.
TGGCCGCCGGCATCATGGTGATCGGTCACCGGCTGGCCCACCGCATCGGTGCGGTACAGACCGTCGGCGTGGCCATCGCCGGGCTGCTGGTCTGCATGGTCCTCTTCGCCACCTCCGCCAGCACCGCCGAGGCGCTCGTGGTGCTGGTGCTCGCCGGACTCTGCATGGGCCTGGCCAACGCCAACCTCACCGACCTGGCGCTCGGCCTCGGCTCCAGCGACCGGCGCGTCGCCACCGGCGCGTTCAACCTGGTCCGCTGGGGCGCCGCCGCGCCGGCACCGATCATCTCCGGCAAGCTCGCCGAGCAGTCGCTGGCGCTTCCGTTCTGGGTCGGCTTCGGGGTGCTCGCCGTCGGCGTGCTCGTCTACCTGGCCTTCGCGCACCTGATGGCCGCCGGCTACGGCGAGCGGGTGCTCTGGTCCCGCTGGAACCGCGCCGCCGCCGACACCGAACACGAGCCCGTCGGCGAGACCTACTGACCGGGCTCTGGCGCGTCAGTGCAGGGCGCGCCAGAGCAGGTAGAGGCCGATCGTCGTACCGAACACCACGATCACCGTCTTGAGCACCACCGGCGGCAGCCGGCGGACGAGCCGGGCGCCCGCGTACCCCCCAATGAGGGTGGCGGGCGCGACCACCGCGACCGCCGCCCAGTTCAACGGGCCGAACACTGCGAACACCACCAGCGTCGTCAACCCCACCACCGCGGAGAGCAGATTCTTGATGGCGCTCACCCGGGCCAGGGTCGCGTCCAGCACCAGGGCCAGCCCGGCCACCAGCATCACACCGAGCGCCGCACCGAAGTACCCGCCGTACACCGCGCCGAGCGCGACCATCGTCTGCACCGCGACCGTCCGTCGGCGTGGCGACAGGTCCCGGGGGTGACCGACCAGCCGGCGCAGCGGGTCCTGGAAGGCCAGGACCGCTGTCGCGCCGAGAACCAGGAAGGGTACGACCAGCTCGAACGCGCGAGCCGGAGTGGCCAACAGCAGCAACGCCCCGACAATCGTGCCAACGATGGTGGTAGGAACAAGCGTGGCCAGCGCCCGGGGACGCGGCAGATCCTGCCGGCTGCCCGCCACGCTGGCCAGGTAGCCGGGGAAGACCGCGACGGAGTTGCTGACGTTCGCCGGCACCGGGGGCAACCCGATCGCGATCATCGCCGGAAAGGTGATCAGCGAACCGCCACCGGCCACCGCGTTGACAGTGCCAGCGGCGAGACCGGCGGCGAGCAGCAGCGCGGCGTGGGAGAGATCCATAGCCCCACGAGGCTAGTACGCGCGCCGAACCCGTCGTGAGCTGGCCGGCGAGGCGGAACAGGGCGGCGGTATACCAGTCGCATACTCCGGGCGTGGATACCACGATCAAAGTCGACACCGAGGTACGCGACCGCTTGGCGCTCCTGGCGAACGAACGCGGAACGACAATGCGGGATCTCGTCGCCCAGCTCAGCCAGGCGGCACTCACCGCCGACGAACTGCGCGACCGCGCGGCGCGCGCAGAGCAGTACGTCCGGCTGAAAATCGCTTCCGACCTCAGCGCCGACGACCTCACCCGCGGCGAGGACGTCTGGGCGGCCGTCGAGGCTGGCAATGCCCCGGAATCTCTAGCCGACGATGGCCGGGAGGCGGCGTGACCGAGGCCGCGGTCATCCCCGACCACACGGCGCTGCTCGCGCTCGGTGCCGGCAACCCGGCGCTCTCCGGGCTCGTGGTCACCGCACACAGGGGTGCGGGGCGACACGTCCAGGTGCCGGCACTCTGCCTTGCCGCAGCCACCTCCGCCCGTCCGGCCCTGGGAGAGCACATCGGTGTCCTACCAGCACTGGAGGTCGTCGAGCTGGGCTACGCGACCGCTCTGCTGGTGGGGCGTCTGCTACGTCAAGGTGTGGACTGGCAGCTAGCCCATGCCGCCGCGCTGGGACGTCCCGACGCCGAGTGGCCCACCGGGCGTCCGGTCCTCACCGAGCTGCCGAAGGCGTAGGCCGGAACCGGTGTCGTGACGATCAGCGTGAACTGACCGGTCGCTGCCCAATGGCCGTCTCCACGGCGCGCTGCCCTGCGGGCCAGGTCTGTCGAAGGCCCGACTGCGGGGCAGATCTGCGCGGGCAACCCACCTGCGGGGCGGCAATAGGCGTGCCGGAGGCGTCGTTAGGATGGGAGCGCGACGGACGAGTCGACCGGGCGGCCGCGTCGGCGGGCTTTGGCCCGCCGCCGAGGAACGTCCGGACTCCACAGGGCAGGGTGGTTGTTAACGGCAACCCGGGGCGACCCGCGGGACAGTGCCACAGAAAACAGACCGCCGACCCCAACGGGGACGGTAAGGGTGAAACGGTGGGGTAAGAGCCCACCAGCACCCCGGGTGACCGGGGTGGCTCGGTAAACCCCACCCGGAGCAAGGCCAAGCAAGGGCCGTCACCGCAAGATGACGACCCGGCGCAGACGCTTGAGGGCTGCCCGCCCGATGTCTGCGGGTAGGCCGCTGGAGCCTGCCGGCAACGGCAGGCCGAGATGGATGGCCGCCGCCGGCGCAAACCCCTCGGGGTACGCGTCGCGCACAGAATCCGGCGTACAGGTCGACTCGTCCGTCGCCCACCAGGTCAGCCGCCGACAGAACGCGCCTGACCTGCCGTTCCTTGGGGTGCTGCCGGTCGTCGTTGGTCATCCCTGGTCGGCGTTCGACGGCCCAGCGGCGGCCCAGACGGCCCGGACACGGCCCGGGCTGAGCTTCTTCCCTGCCGGACGATTTCGCAGCCTTGAACTGGGGATCAGGCAGGGGAAGCGACGATTGATAGGCTTCCCTGGCACACAAGCGCGCCGGTGAGAGGTTGTGCCAGCAGTGGATTACTCCGAGTACCGCGACATCAACTGCCGTTCATGCCGGAGGCCGGCACCGATCATCGGTTTCGCCCCTGACTCGGTGGTCCAGGCCTCCGGCAGCTCTGAACCTGTCCGGCGAGACTCGAAGGGCTACGCACGCTGTCCCGAGCACGGGGTGTTCGACGGCTACTTGTTCCCGAAGGACCCGCCGGCCAACTCTTAGGCCTGGGTTTGAACCGGCTGGTTGCCGCAGCCCCTGCTCAAACCGGTCAGCGGTTCACCAACTACAGGTAAGAAGGCGGCAGCCGGCCTGGTGGCCCGAGCGGACACGCCTTGTTACCTGAGCGGACGTCGTCACCAGTGGTCGTCGTTGGTCGCTCGCGATCGGCCTCCGACGGCCTAATGACGGCTTGGACCTGGTCGTGTTGACCCGCCGAAGCCCGGCGGGTCTCCGGTCCGCTCTGACTTCTCGCTTACGAGGCGCTTCCGGCAACGGTTGGCAGCCTCCGCTGACGTTCGGCGGCACCCGCTACGAGGCGACATCGGTCCGCACTCGGCTCGTACTCCTGCTTGCTAACGCCAAGTTTCACTAACACTATCGGCAGAGGAGTGCGCTGACGCTCGCTACTGGCGCAGCGAACATGAAGTTTTCAGCCCTCGCGGGCCTCGCGCCGTCTAGGTGGCAGGTCAAGCTCGGCTCGAGCGGCGTCTTCGATGGCGCGAGCAACGTCGAAGGCTTCCCTTAGCCATTCAGACTCATATCTGCTCTTCTCGCGCATGTCATCCCACGGCTGATGTCCCACATTTTCAGCCAGGTCGCCAGCGCGCCGTATCTCCAGTTGCAACGCATCGCTTGCAAGGAAAGACGCCTTATAGAGTAGTTCGAAATACCGGCCCCGGGACTTAAAGAGTTCGCTCTCCGGATTCCACACCCGCTCTGCCATGTCAATAAGCGGGACTAGTTCAGCAGCAAAATGGGAGCTTTCCCGGACTAGTGATTCGTAAACCTGATGCCGCTTATCTCGCAGCCAACGATGCTGCTCCTCCAAGCGCTCCTGGGCTCTGGCAGCCTCATCGCGCTCACGCTCACGCGCCCACCGCTGGTCCTCCCGGATGTTAGCTTGACGCTGAGTCAAGAGGGCAGCCGCTAGGGTGCCGCCTACGCCAAGCACCGCAACGGCGATTGGTACCCACAGAGGGATGGACGCCACGCTTGCTACTCCTCCCTGCCGACGTGACTAGTGCGGAGATCATCCGGGCTGACCGCCTTAGGCAGGCACATCCGCTGCAGAAAGCCCTAAGCCGTAGCGGCCTTCCGCAACTCCCCAACCTCAGCCGACGTCAACTCGAAGAGCTCGTAGAACCACAAGTCGATGGCGGCCTCGAGCTGAGCAATATCGTCCTCAAGGCCCACAAGTATCGGGGCATATTTCTGGAATAGCGCAAGCAGTTGCTCAGTCTGTTGGAAGGACAGCTTGAGCTTCAAAGACTTCGCGAATTCGGCAAAATCGAGGCGCCACCAACTGCCGAGTCGGCTCGGCAGCTTCGAGGCTTGAAGACCAACGGTCAGCAGCGTCCTCACACGGTCGTTCGTTTCGTTTAGCGCCCGGTGCAGCTCCTGAAGCCTTCTTGCCGCGTCGACAAACCGGACCTGTGCGTTAAGGTCGATGTGTTTTATGGGAGTGTTTCTCAAGTTGGGGGCAGAATAAAGAAGATACCCACCCGCCATTCTCAATCCATCAAAAAGGCATTCGAACACGTAGTTGTAAAGAGTTGAATTCAGCCAGCAGAGAACGTACTCCGGTGCAAAATCGTCCGAGAACGAGTGAATGCAGTTTGTGTCAATCGAGGCGTATTCACCGGCGGAATCGTAGAACGCCTCGCAAGTAAGGCCGATCTTCGATACGATAATCTTCGGCGATCTGTACAGATCGAGTCTGCCGTGTCCGAGCAAAGTGGCATCGGCCGGCAACCGCGGCTTCAGAAACTGCTTACCCTGCTTCTTGAAAGGCCGCAGACCCCAATGGTTGGCATAGGGGTCGATGGTTCCAGTGTTGATCAGCTTTAAGCCGGCAGCTTCACCGATGAGTGGCGCAAATTCGTCGGCCTCAGCGGCCGTCGAGGTTGCATTAATCTTGCCTGCAGCGGTCAACAAGACGCACGAGTTGAAAACCTTCTCAGTGAGCGCCAGTTTGTCGTTGAGGAGGAACCCGAGGATCGTATCATTGAGCAGGCTTAGCTTTGAGGACTCCATCTCGTATAGCACGGGCAGCTTTGTCTCTTCGTCGATCTTGCCCGACTTTACAACATATTGTGAGTCAGGTCGTGTGGCGTCGATAAAGGTGATAACGGGATACGTGCTAGCGTCTTCGAATACTCGTTTGTCCGAGTAGTCGATCAGTTGACTGACTCTGAATGTAGAAACCAGCCACTCGCGTAGGGCCCTGCCATACGACGCCGATAGGAAACGATTCGGCGAGATGTAGGCCATCTTCCCGCCGTCTTTGATGACGGTAAGTGCCTTCTCGAAGAAGTAGATGTAGAGGTCAACTGTTCCTACCGACGTTCGGTAGTTCTTCTTGAGGTACTTCCTTTCGTCATTTGATAGGTGCCTGCTCAATTCCAGCGCACTAACGTAGGGCGGGTTTCCAACTACAACATCAAACCCGCCGTCTTCGAATACCTCCGCGAAATCCGCTCGCCAGTCGAACGCCTTCTTCCCTGCTACCACCGGGTCCGCAATCAGACTATTGCCGCACCGGATGTTCCTATCGAGGGCTGTGAGCTTCTGGCCGCGCCGAGCTGTCTTCAGCCAAAGACTCAGCTTTGTGATCTCGACGGATTCCTCGTTTAAGTCGACGCCGAACAAGTTATTGCGGAGAATGAACCTAATATAGTCTTCCGTCCCAAGAAGATCGCCTCCGAGGATGGAGTCGACTCTCCGGTTCTCCGCCAAGAGATAGTCGAAGGCATAAACAAGGAATGCACCAGATCCGCAGGCAGGGTCAAGTACGCGGATCTTCTGCAGGACGGTCTGATACTCAAGATATGCCTGCCGCTCACGACGAGCATAGGTGGTCTCTTGGATCGAGCCCTTAAGTCCGTGCTTCTCCTTGAGGCGTTCTTCGGCTTCCCCCAAGTAGAGGCCAAGAGTGTTATCCACGATATACCGGACAATGTATTCCGGCGTGTAGTAGATCCCACCGCCCTTTCGGGCATTGTCTCGCTGGAGGTCGACTAGCGCTTCACCGGCGGTAGCCTGGGCGACCTTTGCTCGGATCTCCTCTAGATCGGAGATCGACTGTTCAAAGATGTGCCCGAGGATGTTGACGCTGAGATGTTCACTGAAGTCATATCGGCTGAGCTTCGTAACTTGCCGCATCACCTCGTCCGAGATCTGCAGCGCGTTCAGGGCCTGATCTTTGGCAAAGAGGCCGCCGTTGTACCCCTGGGAAATGCCAAGCCTGGCACTTCCTACATCAACCGCGTCGAAGAATCGTGTAAAGGCGCTCCACAAAGTCTCATCGAACGCAGCCTGATCGGCCTGCGCGACCACACGCTCGATGATGTTTTCGGGAAGAAGCCCAGCGTCTTCTGCGAAGCAAGCGAAGACGATCCGGTCAAGAATCTTCTGTCCCTTTTCAATCCCGGTGCCGAAGCTGGCCCGGACCGAAGGATTGTTCCGGTAGATGTCTCTCAGGAGCTCGAGACGAGTTGTCCGGTACTCTTCGTAGAACTTCTTGCCAATGTTCTCCTGCTCGACGCGAAGGTCGATAAGGAGATCCTCCGTCTTTGAGGGGCCTTGCGTGGACGTGAGGTTATCGGCATGCAGCAGAACGTAGAATGACTTAAAATTCAGGTAATCGTCGGCCGGTTCGAGGAGGTCATCGAGCGTCCAACACTCGAAGTCCAACTGATTGTCGTTGTACAGCCGAAGCTCGTAGAAGTTGCTCACGATGACAAACGGGCACCGTCGGTACTGAGTCTTATATTTGAAGCCTTGCTGAACTGGGCTCATATTGCCCTCCCGCCGCTGCGGACGATCGAGCGCAACGGAGGCCCCCTTCAACTCCAAGACCGCTGCAATGTTCCCAGCATCGGTTGAAGCGCCCATGTAACCGAGAACGGCATCGGGGAGTTGGTTCTTGAGGGTCGTAGCTTTAGGTTCGAACGTGTAGGGTGCGGCGGGCTTCTCCCGGTATCCGAGGATACGCATGAAAAAATCCTGGTTGTAGGCCTGCTCGCGGCTCGTCTCCTTATCCTTCTTCAGGCTGCCGCGATGATAGTCCTCGCGCCAAGTCCTTACAATCGCCAAATGCGTCTGGATCTGCTCATTGCTGATGAGCTTCACTGCGTCACGCAGCCTGTTACGACTGAAGAGACTCGCCACGGGGTGAGTGTACTCGGGAGACGTGTCAACCCTGCGCCCGCAACCCCGCGCAATTGTCTCGTTCGCTCTAATTATGCCGAGTCCGCGATCTCAGTTAACTGCAGAAGAGAGACGCGCCATCCCGTGTGCCGTCGACCCGCCCTCCTGGGGAGCGGGCCTCCGCCCGGCCCGCCACGTCAATCGGACCTTGACGCACGTTCGGACGCTGGCGGGTCGGGCGGTGGTCTGCTCGGCTCGCCCGGGTCGATGGCATACGGGGTGGCTACCGCAACCACGCACGGACCCGGCGGCTGCCGACGATCTTCGGCCATCCTGGAGCCGGAGCGCCCCCGCCGGAGGCGAAGTAACCGCAACTCGGCAACCGCCGCTAGGTCGCCGGCTCGGCCCGCGTGCGCTCCCCTGCGCCGCGCGGGCTCGTGGCCGCGCGGCCCGGCCGGCTGCCGGCCCAACCCTTACCGTCAACAGGCTGCCGTTCTGCGGCGGCCCACCGGGCTCCTCGCTTTCCGCGCCAGCCGCCGGGCGTGTTGCGTGGCCGGAGTCGGAGCGCTAGCGCAGCGACGGGCGCGCGCCCTGGCGCGGCGCGTGCGGCCCGCTCAGGGCCGCCTTGAAGACGTACAGAAACTTTGAACCACTTCGCCGGCAGCTCGGCCGGCACCCGAACACGGGATGGCGAGCGGACCGGGTGCCTCCGTACCCTGGCGATATGGCCGACCTCGTCGACACCGCTCGGGAAGTTGCACGACGCCTGCTGGAGACACCGTTGCCCCGTCGATGGAGTCACGTCCAGGCGGTCGCTGCCAAGGCGGACCGGATTAGCGGAGCAGTCCCGAGCGAGGATCGTGAGGTGCTCGTAGCGTCGGCCTGGCTACACGACGTCGGTTACAGCCCTGACCTGGTCGACACCGGCTTTCACTCGCTCGATGGTGGCCGCTGGCTACGCCGTGAGCACTTCAACGAGCGGATTGCCGCCTTGGTCGCTCATCACTCCTGCGCCTGGCTGGAAGCCGACGAGCGCGGGCTCGGTGAGGCCCTGGCCGCCGAGTTCCCTCGGGAGGAAACCGCGGTGACCGACGCTATCTGCTGCGCAGACATGACGACTGGACCGGATGGCCAGGATTTCGAGGTGTTGGACCGGCTAGCGGAGATCCGTTCGCGATACGGGCCGGAGCACCTGGTGACCCGATTCATCGGCCGGGCCGAACCGGAGATGGTCGCTGCCGTGCAGCGGACTCAGCGCCGGCTTTCCGGCGCCCGTCAGCCGATGTAGGGCTCGCGACGTTCCTCGTAGCCGTGGTTGATCCGGAGCATGGTCGACGGGTGGATGCCGAGCGCGGCCAGCTCGTCGCGGGCCACCCACCGGACATCGTGTGACTCCTCGCTTGGCCTCGGTGTGCCGCTGATCGGTTCGGCGCGGAAGCAGAGCGAGAACTGTTGCCGCACCTCGCCGTCCGAGTACTCGATGACGTGGCCGGGGTCGGAGTAGACGCCTACCATCCCGGTCACCTCGACGACGATGCCCGTCTCCTCGTGGGTTTCTCGGGTTGCCGTCTCTGCGACTGATTCGCCGATTTCCTGACCACCGCCGGGCAGGGACCACAGGCCGTTGTCGGTGCGCTGGATTAGTAGCACTCGCTCGTGAGCGTCGTGCACGAAGACGGAGACGGCGACGACGATGCTGTTGGCTTTGGGCGCATCCGGGTCGTGGTAGTGCTCGGTTCTTGCCATGTGTCTAGGCTGCCACTCCGTCGCCGGGCTGAGGCGTTGCGGAGACCAAGACGCGGTCAAAGCTGTCGGAGTAGGTGCGGAACAAGTCGCCACCGTTGAGCTTGCGCAGGTGCATCACAGGCGCGTGTGGTGCCGGGAAGCCGAGGACGTGCATGTTGACCAACATCTCGTCATCGAAACGGTAGATCGAGTTGTACAGGGTCGTGTCGTGGTAGCGCACCTTCGCCTTGGGCGCACTGTCGAGCCGGTTGTAGTACTGCTGAACCTGGCGAATCTTCGCTGCCATGACGCCGGGAGTTCCCTCCTCGACACTTCGCCTGTGGATGGTGGCGCTAGTTGGGTCGCCGAGGAGAATCGTTACCTCGACACCGTCAACAGCCTTTTGGCGAAGAACATCGATAAGCATCGGGTCCTGCTCCACCAGGAAGAGGCCGGCATAGGCCAGGACGTCGATTCGCTTCTCTGCTCGCTCAATTAGTCGACGCCAGAGGTCGTACGGCACGGCTGAGCGCCGGGAGTAGAGCCGGACCAGCTCGCTCTGCCCGATCCTCGACGCCTTTTCTGGGGTCACCGCGTCCGGCCACAGATACGGCACGTCTTCCCGCACCATCGCCGCGATGGCGTGGCGGTGACGGGGGTAAGGCGTTCGGTCCTGCGTGATCCACCGTTCCACGGTCTTAGCGTCGACGCCGATCTTCTCGGCCACTGCGACCGGCGTCAGGCCATTGCGCAGGATGGCATCGCGTAGTCGGTCGTTCGGCATTCAACCCTCCTCAGGGGACGACTGGGGACGCCTACACGGTAACCAAGACGTCCCATAGTCGTCCAGTGCATCGGATGGGCTGTCCCCGAAATAGCGGGAGCCTTATCCGCAGAGGCCACGAGCGACAGTCCACCGGGGACTAGCTCACTACCTGGCCGACGACCCAGGAGGTTTGTTGTGAAGCTGTACGTGGACACCCAGAGCAAGCAGGTCCAGGTGACGAAGGACCCGGAGCCGAAGAACGACCAGAACGGCAATCAGCGGTCGGAGAAGAACACTGGCCGGCTCATGTGGTCGACCCAGGTCTTCGTGCTCGACGAGACTGGCGGCGAGATCATCACCATCACCACGGCGGGTGAGAAGCCGGGCGTGACGGTGGGACAGCTCGTCGCTGTCGAGCAGTTGGAGGCTATTCCGTGGGCGACCAACGGGCGTAACGGCGTCGCGTTCCGTGCGATCTCGCTGAAGCCGAAGGCTGGTAACTCGGCGGCTAAGTAGGTCCCTCGCTCACCAAGCTGCGTGAGCCCTGGTGTCTGAACAACGAAGCGGCCTGACGGTCCGCTGAGCTGAGATCCAAGGTCCGGGAGTGGTTCCGACTCCTACATTCCCGGCCTGGTCATCACCTGCGGTGGTGGCATCCCCGCAAGAGCTGGCGCGGGGTCGGTCCGACTCCTACATCTGCCGACCCCGTGCCCTCCAACTCATCCAACCCAATGTGCTTGGGAGGACTCGTCATGTCCAAGTCTAGCCCCCGCCGGTTCGCCGGCAGGTCAACCGGAACGGTGACGGTCATCGAGGCCAAAGTCCACCGTTCCTCCGCGCGCAACGCCCGCATGGCGTTCATCCTGACGGCGGTCATCGTCGGCCTCCTGTCGGCCGTGGTGGCCGCTTCCTCCATCCACCCGATTCTTGCCGTCTTCGTCGGCGCGTTGATCGGCGTACCGACTGGCGGCCTCGTCTGGCTGCTCGTGCGGATCTGGCCGGTGATCCGGCTGCTGTGGTGGTGGACCCCAGAGACCCTCCTCGGCATCCTGCTGCTCACCGCGTGGGTGCAGCTCGCCAACCACACCCCAACCGTGGTAACCCTGATTGTGGTCGCCCTGGTCGTCGGCGTCCCCGCCGCCATCCGCCCAGTCCGCAAGCAGGTCGTCGCCTGGACCTGGTGCCTCGTGGTGAGGCATCGGCTGCGCGTGTGCTTCGCGCAGTTCATCATCGCCAACCAGTCCGGCAGCCTGCCGCTGATCCTCTGGGCACGTCCCACCCCTGTTGGCGAACGAGTCTGGGTCTACCTGCGCCCTGGCCTGTCCGAGAAGGACCTGGAGGGCCGTCTCGACAAGATCGCGGTCACCTGCCACGCCTCCAACGTGCTCATCGAGCGCGCTTCGGAGAACAACGCCGCCTACCTGCGGTTCGACATCAAGCGGCGTGAGGTGCTGACCGCTCACGTCGGTTCTCCGCTGGTCGACGTGATCGACCCGAGCGCCCCCGTCTCGGCATCGCCTCTGACTGTCCCCACCGCCCTGGACCTGCCGGACGTGACCGCTCCGACGATCACCCTTCCGGCCCAGGGCAAGCCCGACAGCAAGAAGCCGGTCGCAACGACGGCCAACGGCAGCAAGCCCGCGGCTTCTTCCGCGTCGCCCGAAGCGGACGACGTCTCCGACTGGATCTGACCCAACCCAACCGGACGCGAGGAGCCATGGCGGCTCGTTCGTGTGGCTTCTCGCGCCCACAACGCCCAGGAGGGCACTGATGACCACCACGATTCCCACCACTGCTGAGGCGGTGCCGGTGGGTCCTGGCCTGTCGATGTTCGACCCGATCTTCATCGGGATCGACGAGTTCGGCCAACCCGTCTACCTGGACGTCATCTACCGCAACCTGCTCACCGCAGGCGAACCCGGCGGCGGCAAGTCCGGCCTGATCAACAACATCTGCGGCCACGCCGCCCTGTGCGACAACACCCGCCTCGTGCTCTTCGACGCCAAACTTGTCGAACTCGGCCCCTGGCGCGACCTCGCCGACGCGTTCATCGGCCCCGACATCGACCAGGGCATTGACGTCCTGCGTCGCCTCCTGGTCGTCGCCACCAACCGCTACGCCTGGCTCCTCGCGAACCGGCGCCGCAAGCTCGCCGACGGCGACGGCATGTCCGTCATCGTCACCATCATCGATGAACTCGCCATGTTCTCCACGGTGCTCGGCACCAAGGCACAGCAGGAGGAGTTCTCCACCCTCCTGCGAGGGCTCGTCTCCCTCGGCCGGGCCTGCGGCATGCCCGTCATCGCCGCCACCCAGCGCCCGTCGTGGGACATCATCCCCGCCTCGCTGCGGGACCTGTTCGGCTACCGGGCCGCGTTCCGGTGCACCTCGCTGAACAGCTCCAACATCATCCTCGGACAGGGCTGGGCCGAACAGGGCTACACCGCCTCCGACATCTCACCCACCAACCAAGGCGCGGCCTACCTCCTGGCCGAAGGCGGCGTACCCCGCCGCATCAAAGCGGCCTACCTCACCGACACCGACATCTACAACATCGCCGACTACGCCGCCTGGACCCGCCGCCCTGTCGGCACCAGCGCTTCGGCGGTCAACCCCACCGAGTGGGAGATGGCGGCATGACCACCCGCGAGCGCGCCTACGCCAAGGCCAACAACCAACGCGCCGCCCAGTTCACCGAGCTGTGGATCGTCGGCCGTCCCGAGGACATCGCCGTCATGGTCCGTGCCGCGTCTGCCAGCGGCCGACTCGTCTACCTGTCCTCGCCGAGCCCGATGGGCGGCGACGACAACCGCCAACGCCGCTACCTGCGGCTACGCACTCACTGATCGGCCGACAGGACCGGACGACGCCTGGCAGCAACTGCCGGTCCTGCCGACCTCCACCAACAACCCCGAAAGGACGTGGTTGCCATGAAGGCTACCCAAAACCCACCCACATCGATCCAGGTCACACTTGCTGATCTGCTGCGGATGGCTGCCCTCTACCTGCGCCGGCACGGCTGGCACCAGGGCACCTACTACGCCCACAACGCCGACACCCTCACCCCGCCGGCCTGCGCCGCCGGGGCCATCGGCATCGCCTGCGCCGGACACAAGGTGGAGCACTTCTCCCAGCTCGACCCCGACGCCCTCGCCGACTACCTCGCCGCGCTGGGCGTGTTCGTCGACTACCTCGACACCACCGCGCCCGTGTTCTTCATCGACGAGGACGGCTACCTCCTCGACGAGCACACCTCCCCCTACTCCTGGAACGACGACCCGGCCCGCACCGCCGAGCAGGTCATCACCGCCCTCCAGGCGGCTGCCACCGAGTGGGACTCCCTCCGCAAGACGGAAGGGGAGACGCGATGAACACCGTCAAGAAGTCCTTGACATCCGTTCCGCACCAGCGGCGTCGGGACGTCGTCGAGAACGACGCCTTCGCCTCGTTCGCTCGGCGCATCATCCGCGCCCACGGCCGCCGCGTCGCCAGTGGAGACGTCGAAGCCCTCCGCGACCTCATCGCCCTGTCATCGGTCATCGACGGCGCCATCGGAGAGGCCGTGATCGGCCTACGGGCCTTCGGCTACTCCTGGGCTGAAATCGGCTCCCGACTCGGCATCTCCCGCCAAGCCGCCCAACAGCGCTGGGGAGGCCAGTGATGACAGACCTGCGCAGCGTCGACCTCGACAACCTGGCCGAGCGCACCGGCATTCGGGTCGAGTTCTACGACCCGCTCGGCACCCGCTACGGGTTCCCCACCTTTCCCTACCACTGCGCCCCGACCGGCCTGGCCACCCTGCGGCAACTCCGCGCCGCCGGCCTTCGCCCCGGAGGACACGACCCGGTCGCCCAGATCTATTGGCGGCACCGCACCAACCGGCGGGTCGCCTACCTCTACCGCACCGACCTGGCCGCACCCAAGCGCACCGCCACCCCGGCGCAGCGGGAGGCCATCGCCAAAGCCCTGCTCGCCCGCCGCACCTGCCGGCACTGCGAGCAGGTGAAGCCCTACTACATCCCCCGCCGCTACGGCTGCTGCCTCGACTGCCACGGAGGCCACTAATGGCTGCCCTGATCGCCTTCGCCGTCATCCTGCTCATCGGCATCGCCATGGCCTACATGGGCGGCATCCGATGAACCGCGAACCGGCCGGCACCCGCCTTGAGGGCCTGGTCCTGGTCCTCATCCTCATCGTCGTCGGCGGCTCCGCCGGGGCCGCCTCGTTCACCCACGTTCACGACTGGACCATGGCCAACAGCCCCGACAACACCCCGGGATGGTTCGGCTGGGCCAACGCCGTCATCTCCGAACTCGTTCCCATCGCCGCCCTCCTCACCATCCGCCGACGCCGTCGCATCGGCGCTCCTATCGGCTATCCGATGGTCCTGCTCATCGCCGCCGCCGGCCTCTCCCTGGCCGCACAACTCGCGGTTGCCAAACCCGGCCCGTCCGGGTGGCTCCTCTCGGCCGTTCCCGCGCTGGCGTTCATGGCCCTGGTCAAACTCGTCCTCGCCCCCGCACCCACCACGCAACCCATGGCACCGGCTCCTGAGCCAATCGAGCCGATCCGCGTTCAGGCGGCCGAGCAGGTCACCACCGAACCCCCGGCCGCCATCACCCCAGCACCCGAGCCAACCCCGGCCGTCACCGTGCCGGCCTCGGAGCCGGTCGACGTCCCCGCTCACCTGCTGCCTACCGCCCGTTTCGCGGCCGTGCAGCACGAACAGGCCACCGGAGCACCCATCACGCCCGCCGAGCTGGCCGACCGCCTCGACGTCAGCACGGTCATCGCCGGGAAGCTCCTGACCACCATCGGTGGTGTCCGATGACCATCGTCTTGGTCGACATCGAGCAGGTCACCCACACCTGCCCCGCCTACCCCGACGCCCACCCGTTCGACATCCGCCGAACCCTGGTTGACGTCATCCCCGGCGGCCCTTGCCGGGCACCGGTCACCATCCGCTGCGGCGACACCACCGCCCTGATCCCGTGCCGGCGGCACGAACCGGTCAAGCGCCAGTGCGGCGCCTGCCGGGTCATCGTCACCGAACGCACCATCACCACCCGCGACCTCACTGAGGTTCGCGGCTGATGGCCTCGACGCTGGACCTCACACCCCGGACCGTTTTGGCCCGGGGTGTGGGCTCGAACGCCGACACCATCACGCCCGTCTACGACTACACCGCCGAAGGTTCCGCCTTTCACCGTGCCACCCAGCCGGATTACTTCGGGTGGCTGGAACACGTCCGCGCCGCCGCCGGCTGCACCCGACCCATCCGCCTGGCCGGGCACCTCCTCACCGTCGAGCAGGGCACCGGTCGCGTGCTGGACCAGCGGCACACCGACGCCATGCCCGACGCCGCCATCTACACCGCCTGCGGCAACCGCCGCGCCACCGTCTGCCCCGCCTGCGCCCACACCTACCAACGCGACGCCTTCCAACTCCTGCGCGTTGGCCTCATCGGCGGCAAAGGCGTCCCCGACACGGTCACCCAGCACCCGGCCGTGTTCGCCACGTTCACCGCACCCTCGTTCGGGACCGTGCACGCCCGGGCGGTCAAGCGGCACACCTGCGGCAACCGCAAACGCTGCGACTGCCGGCCCGACCCGTGCCACGCCCGCCGCGCCACCGACCCCACCGCCGGCCTCTGCCCCCACGGCCGACCGGCCGTCTGCTGGGCACGCCACGAAACCGGGGACCAAGTGCTCGGACAGCCGTTGTGTCTGGACTGCTACGACCACACCCACCAAGTCGTGTGGAACCTGTTCTCCGGAGAGCTGTGGCACCGCACCAAGCAAGCCGCGGAACGCTGGCTCGCCAAACTCGCCCGCCGCCGGGGCATCCCCCGCGTCCACGTCGTCACCGCCTCCCGCAACATCCGCAGCGTCGCACCGGTTCGGCTGTCGCACGGGAAGGTGGCCGAGTTTCAGGCACGCGGGGCGGTGCACTTCCACGCCCTGGTGCGCCTCGACGGCGTCCACCCTGAGGACTCAACCGCCGTCATCCCTCCGCCGGCCGCGTTCACCGTGGCCGACCTCGACGACGCGATCCGCGCCGCCGTCGGACAGGTCGCCTTCCACACCCCAACCCACCCTGACCAGCCGGGCGGTTGGTCGATCGCTTGGGGTGACCCGGGCAAGGGCCTCGACATCCGACCCATCAGCCTCACCGGAGACGGTGAGGTCACTGACAGCATGGTCGCGGGCTACCTTGCCAAGTACGCCACCAAAAGCACTGAGGTAACCGGGCACCGCTCCGTCAGGCTCGACGCCGATTCGATCGGCGACTACGCCGACCCCGACGGCGACCACACCGCCCGCCTCATCGACGCCTGCTGGCACACCGGCCGACCCACCGGAACACCCGTCCCGCTGTCTCAGCGACCTCGGGACTACCGGCCCACACCCGGCTTCGTCGACCGCTGGGAGTGCCCCGACTGCGGCACCCACACCCGCTACGCCGCCTGCCCTGTCTGCGTCGCCGCGCGTCAAGCCGCCCTTGACGCCCAACCGGCCAGCAGACCACAGGCCACCGATCCCTACGCCCGGCTGCGCCGGTGGGCGCACATGCTCGGCTTTGGCGGCCACTTCCTCACCAAAGCCCGCCGCTACTCCGTCACCTTCCAACTCCTGCGCGACACCCGCGTCACCTTCCGACGCCACGAGCACGAGCACCAGGACCAGGCCGACGAGCAGCCCGGCACCCTCCGCGCCGTCGACCACCTCGACGAGGACGACACGACGCTCATCGTCGGCACCCTCACCTTCGCCGGAGTCGGCTGGCACACCACCGGAGACGCACTCCTCGCCAACACCGCCGCCGCCATGGCACGGGAACGACGAACTACCGGCCGAGAAGAACTCGCCCACGAACTCGCTTCCACCCCCGCCGGCACCGCGCCGGCCGCTGCCTGACGACCGCAAAGGATGACCGTGACTGCGCGAGAGCTTGTCGAAGAACTCTGGTCCGTTGAAGACGTTGCCGCCTTCCTGCGGGTGCCGGTGGAAACCGTCTACCGCTGGCGGAAGGTAAAGTACGGGCCGCCCGCCGCCCGCATCGGCCGGCACCTGCGCTACGACCCGGCAGAAGTCCGCGCCTGGGTCAGAAGCCGGGTGGCCTGATCATGGGCCACATCGAGGATCGCTGGTACCGCACCATCACCGGCGCGAACGGCCGAAACAGGCGCGAGAAGACCGATCGGCACGGCACCGGCAAGCGTTACCGGGTGCGCTACATCGGCCCGGACGGGCGGGAGCGGAGCCAGTCGTTTCCTGATCGCGGCAAGCGGGAAGCGGAAGCCTTCCTCGTGTCGGTCGAGTCTGACAAGCTGCGCGGCGCCTATGTCGACCCGGCGGCCGGCCGGATCACCTTTGGCGAGTACGCCGAGAGCTGGCTCCGTACTCGCAGCTTCGACGAGTCGACCAGAGAGACAACCGAGATCCGGGTGCGCCGGCACCTGCTGCCGTACTTCGGCAACCGCCAGCTCGCCGCCATCAAGCCGGGCCACATCCGCGAATGGGACGCCAGCCTCGTCGGCAAGCTGGCCCCGTCGACCCGGTCCGTGATCTTCGCCCACCTGCGCACCATCCTCGGCGCGGCCGTCGACGACGAGCGCATACCAAAAAATCCGTGCGTCGCTCGGTCGGTCAGCCAACCACGCCCGGTTGAGCGCCGCGTGGTGCCGTGGAAGCTCGATGACATCGCCCTCATCCGGGCCGGCCTGCCTGAGCGCTACCGTGCCGTCGTCGACCTCGGGGCCGGCTGTGGGATGAGACAGGGTGAGGTCTTCGGCCTGACCGTCGACGACATCGACCTCGATGCCGGCTGGCTGCATGTCCAACGTCAGGTCAAGCTGGTCCGTCACCGGCTCGTGTTCGGTCTGCCCAAGAACAACCGGGACCGGCGTGTACCTCTACCCGGATCAGTCGCTGATGCCCTCCGGCAGCACATGAAAGATCACCCGCCGCTGACCATGACCCTCCCGTGGGAAGACCCCACCAGCGCGGAGCAGGTCACCGCCAGCCTGATCCTGACCACCACCCGGCGCAAGCCGATCAACCGTTGCTGGTTCGACGCCAAAGCGTGGCGACCGGCCGTCACGGCGGCCGGCATCGTGCCGTCCAGGTCGACCGGCATGCACGCGCTCCGGCATTTCTACGCCTCGGCCCTGCTAGATGCGGGGGAGAGCGTCAAGGCTCTCGCCTCCTACCTCGGCCACTCCGACCCCGGATTCACCCTCCGGGTGTACACGCACCTGATGCCGGCCAGCGAGGAACGCACCCGCAACGCCATCGATCGACTCTTTCGGCCCAACCCTGCTGACGGCCCCGACACGGCCTGAAGCGGCAGAGCGGTCGCGTTCGCCCAGCTCAGAGCACGTGTACCTATCAGAATCCGGCGTACAGGTCGACTCGTCCGTCGCCCACCAGCTCAGAGCCTCGGTCAAGGCGCTGAGCTGTTCGAGTGCCGATGGGCACGCCGTTGCCCAACATTGACGTTTCGCCCTAGGCGCAGAGATCCTTGCGTGCGGCGTCTAGGAACGCCCCCATTAAGGTCTGCAGCTCGTCGCGCTCAGCTCCCGATGCTATGGCGCTGTAAATCGGTTTAGCGGCCTCCCGCACCTGCTCGCTGCCCAAAAGTCGTATTGTTTGGTCGGCCTCGATAAACTGCTGCCTCGTGCGTACGAACATCTCCACTTTGGCTGGCAGCGTCTTCGCACGTGCCGCTAAAGGGCCGACCACTTCTAACAGAAGATCATTGTCTTTCCGTACCTCGACGGCATCGTCTTTTCTGGACGCATCTATGGGATATCTTTCCGCCGCATTCTTCTCGACTTTCCCCAGCTCCTCTAGGAAGACTCCTAGGAGGGACTTGAAGTGGGGTGCCATGTCGGGGTCGAGGTTAAGCCAAGATTCTCGAGGGAAAAATTCTGGTATGTCGTCCCGGCTCCGATATTTGTATACAAACTCCGTGAGCTGGAAGGCGGATTCGACGAGGAGCAGGAAAGCGTCCTTATAGGCTCTCACGTAATCCGCGTGCAAATATGCAAATTGCTCGAACTGCGAGTAGGCTGTACGCTTTTCGTTAACGAGATGTAGTGACCTCTCGTGTCGGCGTTGTTCCGCGCTGCTTCTTTTTTGAAGCAGGGCGGTCAGTCCAACTGCGCCGAGGGTGCCTGCAATTGATAGCCCGGCGATCGTAATTTCCGTCCACACTTAGTCGCTCCACGCCATCGACGCTCTGCTGCCACAGTAGGATCTGTCCGGCCCTAGAGTCTCACATGGACGCAACAGTGCAACTGAGGTGTCGGCCTGGATGCAGCCAGCCAGGCCTGGCGATGGGATGCTAGCTTCGCCACTGTGGACGTGCTGCTCTTCCCTCTACGAGTCGTCGCTTTGGTTGGGTTCCTAGCGCTTGTGGTTGGGGTAGTTTATCTGGCCACCCAGGTTTTGATCTACCTCGTGCTCAAATATGAGGCCGACGGGGCCTACCGCCTTTGGCTCCTGCCTTTGGGTGACTTCCGCACCCTCGTGACGCTACCGATGCTGTCCGCTATCGTGGCGATATTAGCCAGTGCAGGAGTTAACCTGGTAACGCAGCATGGGAGTCAAGAAGATCTTCTGTCTGGGATGCAATTGATTCTGCTTGGTGTTCTGACGTTACTGCTTTTCGGCTTTACGCTAGCTGCTAGTTATCGTCCGCAGTCGAGTGCGCGGGCGTTGGCTCGGCGGCTTAACAAAATCGCCGCCGGGGTTGATGACCCTTTCGCTTCGCTTGAAAGTGCTCGCCGTCTAAGGGATGAGATTTACCGTCACGCGAAATCAGGCGAGAGGCATCAAGGTTTAGCAGCATCGATGAACTTTCGCCACTGGGTTCACAATAATTTAAATGACAAGGGGTCCGGGACGTTAATTATCGCGGCATATGCAGCGCCGATTGCAGCGATAGTCGTCGTGGTTGGTAAGTTGTTCAGAGTCGGATTTCGCCAGGAGGTGCCGCCTTTCGTTTCATGGTTCTTGGTGGTGGGATGTTTCGGCGGTCTCATTGCGCCCATTTTTCACTTCTCGAACCAACGTAAACGGCGGGAGCTGTTTGGCAGATTCCTCGCGAATGAGTCTCATCTGATTCTTGTAAAAATTGATCGTTTGAATAGATGGAATGAAGGCTTACGGGTCGAATGCCCGAATTGCGATGTAAGTGCGAGTCGCAAGCGTCGTGCCCGAGCGCGTTCGCGCAGCATGGGCGGAAGATCAAGGCGGAAACGCTGAGGGGGCTTCGATTCGATGACTCCGCCATCCGTCAAAGGGGATGGATGAACGTCTGAATTAGGCGTCAAGCGTGACAGTCGGGAGCGGCAGCGGCAGTCGGGCGCCCGAGTTGGTTGCAGGGGCGACTTGATCGGCGTACCAGAAGGTCCTTCCACACCCAGGCACGCGCTTCGTGGCGGTGGGCGTCGCCTCGATTACCTCGGCTGGGCGAGCTGCGCTACGAACGCCTGCCAAGCCCTCGGACCGAAGGTCAAGGCCGGGCCGGCGGGGTCCTTGCTGTCCCGGACGCCGATCACCCCGGGCAGGTTGTCAGCGACCTCGACGCAGTTGCCCCCGGACGATCCGCTGCGCCGGGACTTGCGCCAGATGGCGTTAGTGAGGTCCATGATGGCTGTGCACTTCCTTCATCAGCTCGTTGGATTGTCGGCGCGGGAGCGCTTCGTTCCGCACGTTCTCCCACCTCGCCTGAAGAGTATGTAGCCCATCTTCGTTGTCGACCACGATCCCGCCCAGCTGATTTTCGAGGTGCCCGACCCAGGCCCCGTCACCGGCCCGCGCCAGCGCGAACGGCCCGGACAGCCCGATATGGAGCCCAGCGCCCGCCGGGATCACGTGCACGTGAACGTGCGGCAGCTCGGCGACGGTGATGAGGTGGGCGACCTGCTCGGCCATGATGCCGGCGTGCTCGTCGCCCGCGCGGCGGAGCGTGGACTCGTCCAGCACTGCTACCACCTGCGGTGGGGTGTCACCGGTGAGGATCTTGTGTCGGCTCATCCGGGCGCTTACCTGCTGGTCTACCTCGGTGGCCGACATGAGGTCGTTCAACCGCATCACGACGCGCGCGTAGTTCTCGGTCTGGAGTAGGCCCGGGATCAGCAGTGGCTCGAAGAGACGAAGCTGTCGCGCCCCGCGCTCGGCGTCCAGCCACGGCAGAAACCACGACGGTGCGCCGAGTTTCACCACCAGGCGTCCGAACAGCCCGTCGTTGTTGAAGGCGCGGTCCGCTCCGCGAATGAAGTCCATTGTCAGCGCTCGGGTGCCGCTCTCCACGGCGCTGACGTGTGAGGCGCTGAAGCCCGCTGCCCGGCCGAACGAATCTTGCGTCATCCCGGACGCCCCGCGAGCGCGGCGGATCTCGCTCACGATGAAGTCCGCGAGGGGACTCGGTACGTCAGCCACGCAACGCTCCTCAAATCGGAGATCAACTACCCGAGGTGCCCCACACCGCACGCCTGTTCTGCCAGCTCCGGCCCGGCCACCTGGAACACCTTCCGAGCGTAGTGGTCTCCACAGCAGAGTGTCACCAGGCGGCGCGGCTGGCAGGCCCACGAGATCCGGTGGTCGCGTTCGCAGCGGGGCCGCTTCCGACGGGCGAGCACTCACGGGAGCGGCCCCTTCCCAGCGGCACCAAGGGGAAGACCGTGCCCGACGACAAGCCCGAGAAGATGAAAGCCGGCGATGTCATCCACCTGACCACCGCGGCGAGCGTGCAGTTTCTGCGCCCGATCTTCGTACGCGTCATCCGCGAGTTGCCCGAGCGGCACACGTACCACGGTTGGGTCTGGATTGAGGGTTACCAGCTGAACGCGGCGGGCGACGCGGTCGCGCACCGCGAGTTGTACGTGCGGCGGGCGGGCGTGCGGATGCAGGCCCTGCCGACCAGACGCCCGCGACGTGCGGTGCGGGTCGGATGATCCCGCACCTGCCGATGCGCCCGGCGTGGCTGTGCCGCAACTGCGCCGCGCCCTGGCCGTGTGGCCCGGCCCAGCTCGCGCTCGTGACCGAGTTCTACGGTCATTCGATCGCGTTGGCGTTCTACCTGGCCGCGTCGATGCAGGAGGCAACCGACGACATGTACGGCCTGGGGCTGCGCCCGGACCTGCCCGCGCTGCACGCCAGGTTCCTCGGCTGGTTGTCGCGGGCCCGCCGATCCCACCGACGTTGAACCAAAAGATGCCGGCCGGGCGGGTTGCCCCACCCGGCCGGCGTTCGGATCGCTGAAACGTCAGTGCTTCTTGAACACCGGCATGGTGTCCAGCGTGGTGGTGATGTTCTGCGTGGTGCCGCCCCGGTACGTCTTCCCGGTGAAGATGTCCGTCCAGTTGTTGCCCGGCGGGAACCACACCGACGTGGTGGCGGTGGTGCCGGGCGTCGTCACGGGTGCCACCAGGTAGTCCGGGCCGTAGAGGTACTGGGACCCGGCGGTGGCGTACGCGGCCTGTTCGTTCGGGTACGCGAGGTACATCGAGCGGACGATGGGCGTACCCGTGCGGGTGGCTTCCTTGGCGGCGGCGTAGGTGTACAGCTGCAGTTCCTTACGCAGGTTGAGGAACTTCTTGGCCGACTTGTTGGCCTCCGGGCCGTACTGCCAGGGCAGCCGGTCGCTGTGGTTCGAGTGCAGCCGGTCGATGGGCTGGAACGTGCCGAACTGGACCCACCGGGCGTAGAGGTCGTCGGGCAGCTTGGTGCTGCCCGGTTCGCTGCCCGGCTCCTGGAGGCCGCCGGTGTGTCCGCCGATGTCGTGGCTGACCGCGGCGAGCCCGGTCGCTGCCGACTCGCCCGGCGTATAGCCGACCTCCATCTGAAGGGTCGACCAGTCGGAGGTGGTGTCGCCGGTGAAGTGCAGGGTGGTGCGCTTGTCGGCCCACGGACCGGTCGACACCGGGGTCGGGCTGCTGTAGCCGCCGGCCTGCAACGAGCCGTACGCCCGGGAGAAGGCGAAGCCGGTCTTGTCGGCGTACTGCTGGTTGATCCACGCGTCACCGGTCACGCCGGCGAGCGACGACTTCGTGTTGTCGCAGCACCAGTCCAGCCACCACAGGTCCGGGCCCTTGCTGCCCTTCGGGATCATCCCGTCGTGCAGCTGCATGTACGCAGTGAGCTGGTCCGGGTCGCCGAAGTCGAACGCGTAGCAGTCGGGGCCGCCGTTGCAGCCGACGCGCTGGAGCTTGCCCTTCGCGGTGGCCTGCGCCTGCGCGAACTTCGGGTCCGAGCCGAGGATGCTGGGGTGGATGTTGATGCCGGTGTGCAGGCCCTGCTTCTTCGCCCAGTCGAAGAACGCCTTCGGGTCGGGGATCCGGGTGGGGTCGATGCTCCAGCCGTTCCACTTGTCCGGCGCCTTGACGTCCGTGTCGAGAACAAGAACATCCATGGGTACGCCTTCGGCCTTCGCCCGGGCCACCAGCTCCTGGAATTCGCCGGCGGTGCGGTCGTAGTACTCGGAGTACCACACCCCGTACGCCCACTTCGGCAGCAGTTTCGTGGGCCCGGTCAGGGTCGACAGGTCCTTCAGTCCACGGGTGAAGTCCTGCCCGTACGCGAAGACGTAGCCGTCCTGCTCGGGCGCCGGCCGGGGCTTGGTGGTGCTCAGGGCCGAAGCCGAGTCGTCGAGCAGGTACCAGCCGTCCTGGTAGAGCAGGCCCGGGGCGGTGAGCGCGGAACCGGTCACGCCGTCCAGGCCCCGGCGGTAGCCGCCGAGCGGCGCGTGCGGGGCGAGCAGCGGGGAGCCCTTGCTCGTGACGGCGACCGTGTCGACGTTGACGTTGCAACTGGCGTCCGTGGGGCAGCCGAGCGTCACGGTGTTGGTGCCTCGGTCGAGGTGGACCGGCACGGAAACGGTGTTCCAGTAGTCCCACCCGCTGGTCGACGGAAGGGTCGCCGTGACCGGTGCCGCCGTTCCCGCGGTGACCGACATGGTGCGCGTCTGGCTCGGTTGGGTGCCGGCCTGACCGTTGGCGTAGCGGATCTGCACCTGGTAGTCACCGGCGGACGGAACATCCGTGACGGTGAGCGCGGCGGCGGACGTGGTGCTCTCCAGGCCGGCCAGGAATCCCGTACCGGATGCGCCGTTGTGGTCGTTCGCGGGCCTCGCGCCGCCGGTCAGCGCGCCGGTCTCGGCTTCTCCCAGCGTGCCGAACCGCAGAGGTTGCGGCTGGGGCGGGGTCGGTGCCGGGAACGCATCACCCGGGTTGACCACCGCGAGGCTGTCGACGTTCACGTTGCCGGAGTCGTCGGTACCCCGCACGACGCTGATCTCGTGCCGGCCGGCGGTGAGGTCGACCGGCACGGTGGCCAGGCCCCAGGTGTCCCAGTTGGCGGTGGGCGGCAGCGTCAGCGTGTGGCCGGCGTCGCCGTCGACCTGGACCGTGAGGGTGCGGTCCACGTTCTGGCCGTCGCCGCCGGTGCTGTTGGCATAGCGGACGGTGAGCTGCTTCGTGCCGGCCGCCGGGGCGTCGAGCGCGAAGGTGACCGAGTCGCCGGACGCGGCGAAGCCGGCCGCGAAACCACGCCCGGTGTACCCCTTGTGGTCGGTGGCCACGCCGGGGCCGTTGAGCTGTAGCGATTCGGCCTCGCAGAGCGCGCCGAACGCGCAGGCCGGGGCGGTGTGGCCGGCCCACGGCTGGCCCTGCACGGTCTGCTTGCCGGCCTTGAGCTGCACGGTGAGGTTGTCGGCGGTGAACGCGCCCGAGCCGACCCGGTACCGCACCGTCATCGCGCCGGTGTCGATGGTGAGCCAGCCGTGGTCGACGCGCTTCGTGAAACGCGTCCGGGGGAAATCATCGCGCCCGACGGCGTTGAAGGTGGCGGCGTCGGTGAACCTGCCGTCCTTCTGGTACTCGGTGCGGATCAGCGTCGGGGACAGCACCTCGAAGCGGGCGTCACCCGAGCGTACGGCGTTGTCCTGCGCCCGGTGGCGGCTCGCCTGGGCCGGCGCGGACGGGGCGAGCGCCAGCCCCGTGATGAGGATTCCGGCTGCGGCGGCTGCTGTCGCGCGGCGACGGTGTGAGTTCCGATAGAGCAAGATGCGCTCCTCGTCTCATATGGAGGAAATGAGTCGATGACAACGCTGTCACTCGCTCGAAACGCATGTCAAC
Source organism: Micromonospora sp. NPDC049089 (assembly GCF_040648775.1). Lineage (NCBI taxonomy): Bacteria > Bacillati > Actinomycetota > Actinomycetes > Micromonosporales > Micromonosporaceae > Micromonospora > Micromonospora sp. NPDC049089. The sequence continues at coordinate 15,054 of NZ_JBEZEH010000005.1, read as the reverse complement.
GGGCCTCGGAGGGTGTCCCTTCTCTCTTTCGTTCACCTGCCGTACTCATCCGGCAGGCGTCCGCTGCGCACTGTGACGTAGGCCCGCGCGACCACCAGTTCAGGCGTACGGAGTCCAGGGCTCGGGCTGTTCGGCGTCCCAGCCCAGCTTCTCGAGTGCCCGCAGGACCGCGCCGACGCGGGGGGTCCAGAAGAGCAGGACCTGGTCGCGCTCCTCGACCTCGAAGGCGACGGCGGTCGCCGGCAGCGGGAACCGCCGGTGAAACGGATGGTGCGCCGCCGCGGCGACGTAGAAGTGCTCCAGGGTGTCCGACCTGGTACGTGACGTGAAGGTCACCGTGCTGTCGTCGGCGTGCAGCTTCACCGTCGGCCAGGCCATTCGTCGGGCAGCCCTGAGCGTGTCGCCCTGGGTGAAGGCGAGGCGGTCAACGTAGGTGAGCCAGCCGCGCGTATCGAAGGTCTCCGAAACCATCGCTGGATGGTACGGCGGGCATGAGGGCCTGGGCCCGGCGGTGGCAACTACCAGATGTGCGCGCGTTCGTCGATGAACCGAGGCGGCTCGCCGAGGAAGGTGTCAGCCGGAACGTCACCATGGGCCAGGTTGAGCGTGTCCAGACGGTATGTCGTGGCGCCGCCATTCATCCCGGCGAAGCGGTAGTTGATGTGCCAGCGCAGCCATTCGCCGCGGGCGAGTCGCACGGTGGGCGGCCGGCGGTGGCGGCGCGGCGCGCCCCATGCCGCCGCGAGCAATTCAACCTGGAGTTGGTCAGCTGCCAGTTGGAGGCGCACGTCGCTCCGGTACGGAGGGTGTGTCAGTTCCTCGCGAGGCTCGAACCCCACGGCCTCCGAAATCTTGATCTCCTGAACGAACGGCACCGCCCGTGCCGGCAGGACGAACGACACCGGCACGGCGTTACGCCGGGTCGCCTCGGCTCCGCCGCGTGAACGCTTGGTCCATGACGTACGGACCCACTGCACCACGGCATCCACAGGGCGATGCTCGGTCGCTAGAGGTTCTGACGCAACCCAGATTCGCCCTGCCACTCGGCTTTCATGAAATCGGGGCGTCCGACGGCTGGGGAAGGGCCGACTTCCTGAAAGCCGAGTGGATCAACAGTCGTCCGGGCTCGACCGACGGCAAGGCGGTGGGCTACCTGACCGTGCAGACGTTCAGCAGCGGGGGCGGTCGAGTGGCGCGGCACCGGCAAGGGCTTCGATTGTCGTCGTGGGTGCGACCGATTCCGTTGAAGTCGGTGAGGGCGCAGCGCTGGGGGTCGGCGGGGCCGAGGGTGAGTTGCTGGGCGTGGGGGAGGCGCTGGCGAGGGTGGCCGTGCTGCGTTGCACCTGCTTGGTGACCAGGCGGATGCCGGTGGCGGTCGCCTGGCGTCCGTACACGTCGGTGACCTTGATGCTGTACGGCCCGGGGCCGATCCCGCCCTCGATTGCCCAGTGGTTGTCGCTCTGCCGGGCGGCCTTGCGGAAGCCGCCGCCCGGTCCCTTCGCCTCGACCGAGCGCAGTGGGTTGCCGTGGTTGCCGACCTGCACCGCGAACCAGTATGTCGAGGCGCCGCCCTTCATCCGGAAGGTGAGCCCTCCGTCGAGCGGTGGGTTCACCACCGCCCGATACGTCACGGGCGCGATGCCCTGAGACCGGTCCGCGATCCTGGTGAACGCCTCGGTGGACAGGTCGATCTTGCTGGGTCCGCAGCCGCCGCACTGGTCCATCACCATCACCCGGACCTTGCCCTTCGGGCCGCTCACCTCCAGGTAACTGCCACAGGCCGCCGATCCGGAGTACTGGGATGCGCCAAGGGCCACGTAGAGGCGGTCCGCCGGCGGGCCGGGGAAGGAGCAGTTGCCGCCCGAGCGGCCCGCGTCGTAGAAGCTGGCCTTTCCCTTGTGGACGGCGTTGCCCGTCGGTGGCGCGGCGCAGGCCGGGGTGGCGCCGCCGCGCACGGCGAGGGTGATGCCCAGGACGGCGGCCAGGGCGGTGACCCCGGCGCCGGCCAACCAGTGCCGGACCCGCCGACTGAACCGAGGCCTGCCGGTGTCGCCGGCCGGGGTGTCGTTGTCCGGGGCCGTGCCTGGTGCCGTCACGGCGCCTGATGTTGCCGCAGCATGTCGCGGCAGCGCAACAACGCCCAAGCGGACCGCCCCGCTCAGTTCGGTTGCGGCACCTCGCCGTAAGGGAGTCCCTAGGATGCGAGTCAGGAGTGCAGCGCGCCCCTGGACCAACGGTGAGGCGTGGTCCTTGCGGCGACGGCGTCGCGAACTGGGAGAAGGTCCTGACGGCAGCCTTGCCTACGTCGCAGCGTGACGTGACGGCTCCCACGGCCGCCAACCCCTGGTCTGACGCGCACTCCTCGTGCGCGAGCCTCAATTAGAAGAACTACACCAAGGGGACAAGCAGCATGACCGCCTTCGACAGCGCCACCCCTGGCATCCCGGACGACGACCCGACCAGAACACTGACGGTGGCCAGCCCCGACGACCCCGCGACCACCTACATCTCCCTTGCCGGGGGCAACTACGCCATCCTGATCACGGGCAAGCAGACCAACGGGCAGTACTGCCTCATCGACATGCGCGTGCCCGACGGCGGCGGCCCGCCGCCACACCGGCACGACTTCGAGGAGATGTTCACCATCCTCGAGGGCGAGATCGAGTTCACGTTCCGCGGCGAGAAGCGCAGCGTGCGGGCCGGGTCAACCGTGAACATCCCGGCCAACGCCCCGCACAATTTCCGCAACGTCTCCGGCGCTCCCGCGCGCATGCTGTGCATGTGCACCCCAGCGGCTCAGGACGAATACTTCCTTCGCGTCGGCGACGAGGTCGCGAGCAAGGACGCGCCGCCGCCACGGCTCACCGACGATGAGAAAGCGGAGCGCCGGCAGCGCGCAGCCGAGCTGGCTCCCGTATACCGCACCGAAATGCTCTGACAGTTCGGCCGGCCCGGCAGCTCCTGCCTCTGGGTTGCCTGGTACCGCCCTCCCGCCCGACGTGTCCGCGCCTCAGAGCTAGTCACTCGGCGGATCTGCGCGGGCGCAGTCCGTTGAGGGCGGTGCTGACGACGAGGTCGGCGTACTCGGCGGTGAGCGGCCCGCTGCGTTGCTGCCAGCGACTGAACAGCGGACCCCAGATCAGGTCCACCGCCACGTCGAGGTCGACGTCGTCGGCGATCTGTCCGGCCTTTTGGGCGCTGCGCAGGCGTTGCCGTTTGGCCTCCTTCAGCGGCCCGTCCAGGCGTTCGGCGTAGGCGGCGGCCAGCTCGGGGTCGAGTGCGATCTCGGTGGCCAGGGCGCGCATCGGTTGCTCGTACCGGGGATCGTTCATCTCCTCGACCGTGGCGCGCAGCACCACTGTCAGGTCCGCCGCCAGGTCGCCGGTGTCCGGCAGCGTCGGCGGCCCACCCTCGGTGGCCTCGCTGAGCATGAGGAAGGCGTCGAAGATGACAGCGCCCTTCGACGGCCACCAGCGGTAGATGGTCTGTTTGCCGACGCCGGCCCGCGCGGCGATGCCCTCGATGCTGAGCTTCGCGTACCCCGTCTCCTGGAGCAGGTCGAAGGCCGCGGTGAGGATGGCGCGGCGGGAGGTCTCCCGCCGCCGGGCCGTGTTGGGCGTCATGGGCCGAACGATAGCACCTAACGAGACGAACCGTCTCGTCTTGACGGCGGTGGTGTCGCACGCCTAGCCTCGGCCATGCGAGACGGACCGTCTCGTCTTGAAACGAGGAGAAGCGCATGCGTACCTGGTTCATCACCGGCGCCAGCCGCGGCCTGGGCCGCGCCTTCGCCGACGCCGCACTCGACCGGGGTGACCGGGTGGTCGCCGCCGCCCGGACCATCGCCCAGGCCGACTTCGACGAGAAGTACGCGGACCGGCTGCTGGCCCTGACCCTCGACGTGACCGACCGGGCGGCGGTCATCGCCGCCGTGAACACCGCCGTCGAGCACTTCGGCCGGCTCGACATCGTCGTCAACAACGCCGGCACCCTGTCCATGGGCATGATCGAGGAGTTCACCGAGGCCGAGGCGCGCGCCCAGTTCGAGGTCAACTTCTTCGGCGCGCTCTGGGTCAGTCAGGCCGTGCTGCCGCACCTGCGGGCGCAGCGGTCCGGCCACATCGTGCAGGTCTCCAGCATCGCCGCGCTCGGCGGCTTCCCGAGCACCGGCCTGTACAGCGCGAGCAAGTTCGCCCTGGAGGGCATGAGTGAGGCGCTGGCGATGGAGGCGGCGGCCTTCGACATCACTGTCAGCATCGTGCAGCCGGGCGGCTACTGGACCGACCTCTACACCAGTCTGAGCGCCACCACCCCGATGGACGCCTACGCGCCACTACGCGCCGAGCTGGAGCGCCAGTGGGCGGAAGGCTCGATCGACAGCGAACCCCGGCTGGCCGCCGAGGCGCTGCTGCGACTCGTCGACAGCGACGACCCGCCGCTGCGGCTCCTGCTCGGGAGCATGGTGTACGACCTGGCGTTCGACATCTCCCGTCGGCGGATGGACACCTGGGCGGGTTGGGAGCAGGTCAGCCGAGCCGCCGAAAAAGCCGTCGCTGCCCCTGGACACCCGTGACCGGCCCGCAAGCGTCAGCGGGATCAGTTGGTGGACGCCTGGGGCCTAGTCGTGGCGTACCGGGCGGCGATGGTGCGGACGGCCTCGTCGACTACCTGAGCGACGCGTTCAGCGCTCACCTCCCAGCCCGGCACCAGGAGTGTCGGCCAGAAGACGTAGTTGGAGATCATGCCCAGGAACTGGGTGGCTGCGAGGTCCACGTCCTCGATCCGCACCGTTCCCGCCTCGTGCTCAGTCAGGAGGTAGCTGCGTACGGACTCGTAGTAGGGCAACTTCCCGTGCGAGAACTGCGCCTGGGCCAGCTCGGGGAACCGCGGCAGCTCGGCGATGACGATTCGGAACAGGTCGGTCATCTGGGGCTGGCTCAACAGCTTGGCGTAGCGGCGACCGATGGTGCTGAGCCCGTCGACGACGTTGCCCGCTGGCGGAGGGTCCTCTTCGTCGGCTGTTGACCAGGACTCGGTGACGATGGCGTCGAACAGGGCGGCTTTGCTCGGGAACTGCTTGAACAAGGTGGCCCGCGAAACGCCCGAGCGCTCTGCGATCTGCGCCAGCGACGTCCGGTCGTAGCCCAACTCGAGGAACAGCGCGGTCGCGGCCGTGACGATCAGCGCGCGCTTCTCCTGGGCGACGCGCTGGTGATACGTCGTCACGACCCTGCTCATGAACCGAGCATACGAGGTGAGTGGCTTGACTCGCCATTGCCACCGACCTAGTGTCGGGGCAGTGGTGAGTCGACCGGCTCACCATTGGCCGCCGCCATCGCTGGTGATCCCGGTCATTCACCCCAGCTACCGAAGGAACATCTGATGCCCCGCTTCGACAACCAGACCGTGCTCGTGACCGGCGGGACCGGCGGCCAGGGCTCCAGCCACGTGCGCGCCTTCCACGCGGAGGGAGCGAACGTGGTGATCGGCGGCATCGACGCGGAACGTGGCGCCGCTCTCGTCGAGGAGCTCGGGACCCGCGCTCGCTTCGCCCGCCTTGACGTCACGGACGAGAGCTCGTGGTCCGCCGCTGTGCTGGCCGCCGAGAGCGCCTTCGGCGCCCTGAACGTGCTCGTCAACAACGCGGGCGTCCAGAATCCGCCGGCAACGATCGAAAACACGGAGCAGGCCACGTGGTCGCGCATCCTCGACATCAACCTCACGGGGACCTTCCTCGGCATCAAGGCCGCCGCCCCCGCGCTGCGCCGCGCAGCAGGGGGAGCCATCGTCAACATCGCCTCGACGATGGCCCTGGGCGGTACGGCTCACTACGCGCCGTACGTCGCCAGCAAGTGGGCTGTGCGAGGTCTCACCCGAACGGCGGCGCTCGAGCTCGGCCGCGACCACATCCGGGTGAACACCATCCACCCCGGCGTGATATCGACCGCCTTCATCCACGAACCAGCAGCTGGCGCAGTAGCGGCAATCGCCGACTTCTACTCACCCGAGCCGTTCGCCATTCCCCGGCTCGGGGAGCCGACCGACGTCAGCCGTCTTGTCCTGTTCCTCACGTCATCGGACGCGTCGTTCATCACGGGGTCGGAGTACGTCATCGACGGTGGGCTCCTCCTCGGCCCCGCCCTCCAGGCCGAGACCGCATGAGCAGCCCAGATCCGACTACTGAGCAAGTGTCAACTTCGCCGACCATCGCGGTCGGCCAACACTAGGCTCCGAGATATGGCGGCGGCGTGCCCAATCCCAATTGGCACATAAGTCCGGGCAGAGCCTTCACCCCATGATTTCTCCTCGCGAGGCGCAAACCTAGACGGAGAGGAAACACGCATGGCTGTCAAAACCAAGACTCGTCCGGGCACCACGGAGATTCGACCGTTCTCGGTCGACATTCCTCAGGCCGACCTCGATGACCTGAAGAGGCGCATCAAGGCCACCCGCTGGCCGGACAAGGAAACGGTGGACGACCAGTCACAGGGCGTGCCACTCGCGACGATTCAGGCCGTCGCCCGCTATTGGGAGAAAGAGTACGACTGGCGCAAGGTCGAGGCGCGGCTGAACGCCCTGCCGCAGTTCATGACCACCATCGACGGGGTGGACATCCACTTCATCCACGTGCGCTCGAAGCACGAGGACGCGCTGCCGCTCATCGTCACCCACGGGTGGCCGGGCTCCGTGATCGAGCAGTTGAAGATCATTGAGCCGCTCACCGACCCCACCAAGCACGGCGCGAGCGCGTCGGACGCCTTCCACCTGGTGATTCCGTCGCTGCCCGGCCACGGCTTCTCCGGCAAGCCGACCGAGTCGGGATGGAACCCGCAGAAGATCGCGACCGCCTGGACGGAGCTGATGAAGCGGCTCGGCTACAACCGGTTCGTCGCGCAGGGCGGCGACTGGGGTGCGGTCATCGTCGACCAGATGGGCCTCCAGGCGCCTCCGGAACTGCTCGGCATCCACACCAACATGCCCGGTGCGATCCCCACCGAGATCGACCTGTTGTTCCAGGGCGACACCACCGGTGCGAACAACGCCATGGGCTCGCTGCCATCGGGGCTCTCCGACGACGAGATGCGTGCCGCCGAGGAAGCCAACTTCGTCTGGAAACACGTCGCGTACGCCCTCATGATGGCGACACGTCCGCAGACGCTGACCGGGCTGGCCGATTCTCCGGTCGGCCTGGCGTCCTTCCTGCTCGACCACGACGCGAAGAGTCTGGCCCTGATCTCGCAGGTGTTCGACGGCGCCAAAGCGGGCCTCACCCGCGACGACATCCTGGACAACATCTCGCTCTACTGGTTGACGAACACCGCGATCTCGGCCTCCCGTCTGTACGCGGAGAACAAACTCTCGTTCTTCGCCGCCAAGGGCGTGAAGGTTCCGGTCGCCGTGAGCGTCTTCCCCGACGAGCTGTACGAGGCGCCACAGAGTTGGGCCGAGCAGGCGTACTCCAACCTCATCTACTACAACAAGCTCGACGTGGGCGGGCACTTCGCAGCCTGGGAACAGCCGAAGATCTTCTCCGAAGAGCTTCGCACGGCCTTCCGGTCGCTGCGCTAGATGGCCGTGCACCTGCCCCCGCTCAACGGGGCGGCCGAGTGGCTCAACGCCGAGCCACTCGGCCCCGCCGACCTGGGCGGACGCGTCGTCCTGGTCAACTTCTGGACGCTGACCTGCATCAACTGGCTGCGCCAGGAGCCGTTCGTGCGTGCCTGGTCGCAGGCATACCGCGATGACGGGCTGGTGGTCATCGGGGTGCACACCCCGGAGTTCGGCTTCGAGCACGAGGTCGACTGGGTGCGGCGGGCGGTGGCGGCCCGATCGATCGACTACCCGGTGGCGGTCGACAACGACTACGCGATCTGGAGCGCTTTCGACAACCACTACTGGCCGGCGCTCTACTTCGTCGACACCGACGGCGTCATCCGCGACGAGCACTTCGGCGAGGGACGCTACGAGCAGTCCGAGCACGTGCTCCAGCAACTGCTCGGTATCGAGCGGGAACCCGTACCCGTCAAGGGGCTCGGCCCGGAGGCGGAGGCCGACTGGAACAACCTGCGGACGCCCGAGACGTACCTCGGTTTCAGTCGCGGCGAACACTTCGCGTCGCCGAATGGCCCGGCGCTCGACGAACGTCGCGCCTACCAGGTGCCGGAGAGCCTCGGCCTGAACCAGTGGGCCCTTGCAGGAGAGTGGACGATCGGGTCGGAGAACGTCGTGCTGGACCAGGCCGGCGGCGGCATCGCCTCCCGATTCCACGCCCGCGACGCGCATCTCGTGCTGGCCCCCGGGGCGGGAGGGCCGATCCCGTTCCGCGTGCTGCTCGACGGCGACCCTCCCGGCCCGTCACACGGCGTCGACGTCGACGTCGACGGTAACGGCGTACTCCAGGACGGCCGGCTCTACCAGCTCGTCCGCCAGGACGGCCCGGTCCGGAAGCGGACCCTGGAGATCACGTTCGGCGAACCCGGGGCGGCCGCGTACGCCTTCACCTTCGGCTGACGCGCAGATCGACAGTGCTCACGGTGCCGGAGACCGGCGAGATGCTGTGCACCTGCGGGCCGGGGCGGAGTCGGGCGTCGCTGGCGTACCGGTCGGCGAGGGCCTTCTCCGCGGTCTCGTCGCCGTCGTCGGCGGCGAGCAACAACGCGGCGATCTCGTCCACGAGCGTGAGGTCGGCGGTGGCGATGTCCTCGGTCATCGCACCGAAGCCGTCCCAGAGCAGCAGTTCGTCCTTCTGCCGGTGGGCCAGCTCGATCAGGACGTAGTCGTGGATGAACCAGTCGCCTCGGATCGGCAGCTCCGGGCTGACGCCGTAGCGCTCGGGGTCGATAGTCCCGGCCCGGTACGCCGACCACACCCGCGCCGCCGAGTCGAAGAGCCCTGCCTTCGGGTCGATGTCGTAGCCGTCGAACCCCCAGTCGCCGGCCGGGTCGAGCTCCGGGTCGGCCCAGACCCACCGGTCGCCGTTCCAGTACTCCACCAGCACATGGTCGTGGTGCCAGTCGGGCGCGAAGTACGAGGCGAAACCGACCCGGCTGCGGCTGGGAATGCCGTGCTGACGCAGCACCGCGACCGAAAGCAGCGTGTGGTCCCGACAGCAGCCTGCCACGCGGTCGACGGCCGGACGCTCCGCCGCGAGGGGCACCGGAAAGCGGGACTGGTCAGTGTCGAGGATGCGGTCCACCCAGCGGCAGTTCACCTCGTCGAGCCGATCGTCGGGCAACTCGACGCCGCCGGCCCGGTAGTGAACGATCACGTTGCGGGCGGTCGCCGCCACGGTGGGGAAGTCGGTCGCCACGGCGTCGAGGAGCCCGCCGTGCCGACCCGGGTCGCTGTACGCGGAGTGTTTCCGGTAGTCATCGAGGTCCATGCGACCAGTCTCCGGTCCGCCACCGTGTCAGGGTCAAGGCGCTTTTCCCGACTAGTGTCGACTGCCGTGACGACTCCCGGGATCACCATCGCCACGCCCGCCTACCGCGCCAGAGTTGTCGACACGCTCGTCGCCGCGTTCATCAAGGATCCGATCCTGCGGTGGCTGTTCCCCGACGAGGAGACCTATCCCCGGTACTGCGCCGCCTTCTTCGGGCACCTCTTCGACAAGCGGGTGCACCGATCGTCGATCTGGACGATCGGTGGGGGCGCGTCCGTGGCCATCTGGGAGCCCCCGGTTGACCCGTCGGCCGCTGCGCACGGGTCGCCGGAGATATCTCCGTACCCGGCCGACGTGCTGGCCCGTGTGCAGGGCTACGACGACATCCTGCACGACGCCCTGCCGGCGTTCCCGTTCTGGTACCTCGGTGTCCTGGGCACCCACCCGGACAACGCCGGACGCGGTTGGGGTCGTGCCGTGATGCGGGCCGGGCTGGACCGCGCCGCCGCCGACGGCCTGCCGGCGATCCTGGAGACCAGCAACCCGGGCAACGTCGAGTTGTACCGCCGGGCCGGCTGGGAGGTGATGAGCTTCCTGCCGAAGCCCGTACCCACCTGGCTCATGATGCAGCAGCCGCCGCGCTGATCAGACTCGCATCCCGGTCTACGGCCAGATCTTGGACACTTTCCGTTTGCTCGGAACGGAAACTGTCCAAGATCTGCGCCTGGCCGTCGGCGACGTCAGGTCATCAGGCGGCGAAGATGCGCGCGTAGATCTCGTCGATGACGTCGTTCTTCGCGAGGCTGTAGTCGCGGGGCCGGTGCGCGGTGTCCCGCGCGAGGCGGCGCTTGGTCGCGGCGTACCGCTCCCGGTCGTCCGGATGCGAGCGCAGCCAGTCGCGGAAAAGTTGGTGCCGGACCGGTTCCGGAGCACCCTGCGGCCAGACGTGCAGGTTGACGTCCTCGGCGGGGCTGAGCAGCATCCGGTGCCCGTGCCACCAGGGTTCCCGAAGGACGAGCCGGTACCCGAGCCGTTCCAGGGCGGGGAGATAGGTGGCCTCGTCGGCGGTGTCCTCGATGACGAGGTCGACGTCGATGACGGGCTTGGCGGCGAGCCCCGGCACCGCCGTCGATCCGACGTGTTCCACCCCGATGATCAGCTCACCGAGCGCCTCGGTGAGCGACGACCGGACGGCGATGAACCGCTGCGCCCAGGACGGGTCGTACTCCTTGATGACGACGGACTTCCACGTTCGCGGCGGCTCGCCCACCAGGCCGGCGTCGACCTGTTCGGGGGTGCCGTGGAAGCGCTGCACGACGTTCTGCGGGTACTCGGCCACGTCAACCTCCTCGGGAAGCAAAGTCCGCCAGGCTACGACACGGCGGTCGCTGTGGCCGCACCCGACCGATGCGGGCATCGGATGTCGGGTGGGCGACCGACCCTGCGACCTAACGTCGGTGTTCGAAAGGGAAGGAGGCCCGGGTGCTGGATCGGCTCAACGAGGCCATGGCGTACATCGAGCGTCACCTCGACCGGAAGATCGAGGTGGCGGAGCTGGCGCGGATCGCGCTGACGTCGGAGTACCACTTCCGGCGGCTGTTCTCCGCGCTGGCCGGAATGCCGCTGTCGGAGTACATCCGTCGGCGTCGGCTCACCGTCGCCGGTGCGGACGTGCTGGCGGGGGAGCGGACGTTGCTCGACGTCGCTGTGCACTACGGCTACGGCTCGGCGGAGGCGTTCGCCCGGGCGTTCCACGCCGTGCACGGCGTGGGGCCAGGAGAAGCTCGGCGTACGGGGGCAGCGCTGCGTGCCCAGCCCCGGATGTCCTTCCGACTCACCGTCGAAGGGAGCGGCAGCATGGAGTACCGGATCGTCGACAAGGACGCGTTCGCGCTGGTGGGGCGCAAGGCCCGGGTCCCGCTGGTGCACGAGGGGATGAACCCGGCGATCGTCGCGTTCATCAGGAGTATCGACACGGAGACGACCGAGAGGATCGAGGCGCTCTCCGATCAGGAACCGAAGGGGATCGTCAACGTCAGCGACAACCTCGCCGACAGTCGGCAGGAGGGCACCGAGCTCGACTACTGGCACGGGGTGGTGACCGGCACCGAGCCGCCGGAGGACCTGGACGCGCTGCCGGTGCAGGCGGGGTCGTGGGCGGTGTTCACCACCTCCGGCGCGTTTCCGCAGGCGGTGCAATTCCTGTGGCGTGACGTGTTCACCCAGTGGTTTCCGTCCAACCCGTACCGCAGCCGACCTGGACCGGAGATCTCCCGGGTCCGGGTGTCGGCGGACGGAACCCAGGCGGACGCCGAGCTGTGGATTCCCGTCGAACGGGTACCGACCCCTATGTAGAGTTCCGATACAGTGGTCGGATGCGGATGACCATTCCGGTCGCGAAGGTGCTCGCGGCGCTGCTCGCCGACCCCGACGAGCAGCGCTACGGGCTCGACCTGATGCGATTGACCGGCCTGCCCAGCGGCACCCTCTACCCGGTGCTGCACCGGTTGCAGGGGGCCGGCTGGCTTGCCGCCGACTGGGAGGCGATCGATCCCGTCGCGGCCGGGCGGCCGGCCCGCCGCTACTACCGACTGACCGCCGTCGGGGTGACGCAGGCCCGCCAGGCGCTCGCCGACCTGCGGGCCGCGATCCCCGACGGTGGCCGTCGCCCGTGGGGCGGCACCGAGCCCACCGGAGCACCGGCGTGGTGACCCGCCGGGCCGCCGAACTGCTGTTGGAGTTGGCCGCGCGCCGCTGGCCGGCCGAGGTTCGCGACGACCTGCGCCGCGAGTGGGCCGCCGAGCTGCACGTGCTGGCCGAGAGCGGTCACCGGACGAGAATGCTGGGCTTCGCGGCGAGCCTGGCCGTCGGTCGGACCGGCGCCCCGATCGTCGACCGCCGCCTCATACGCGGTCGGATCGGACGCACCGCCGCCGCGTTGCTGCTCTCCCCGATCGCCTGCGTCGGAATCGTGCTCGCCAGTGCCTTCGCCCTCATGCCGATCGAGCGGATGGTGACCCAGGACTGGTCCCAGCGGGTGCAGAAGCCGATCTGGACGGCACTCACCATCGGGTTGGCAGTGCTGCTGGCGGTGTTCGCCGCGCGCTGGGCCCGACACACCGCACTCGACAGCCCGCTACGCATCGCGCTCGGCGTGGTGCTTCCCATCGGCGCGGTCGGTGTCGTGTTCCTCGCTGCCATCTCCCCGGACGACCCGGTCACCTTCGTACCCGGGCTGCTGCTCTGGCTGGCCGGCCTGACGCTGGCCCTCTGGGCCGCGGCGAGCCTCGCCTCCCGCAACCGCCTCCGTGTGGCCTGGTGGGTGGGCATCCTCGGCGCACTCGCCGCCGCCGACCTCGCGGTGATTCTCGCCGTCGTCGACGTCATCGCGGCGGGCCGTCGCGCCGGCCCCGTCAGCAGTCCGACGCCACTGGGCGGCGTCGACTGGATCTCCTCACCGCTGTGGCTCCTCGCCACCTGGACGGAATGGAACATCAGACTGCCCAGACCCACCATCTCGTGGGAGATCTTCCACATCGTCATCAACGAGGTGCGGGCGGAACCCATGCTCTACCTGGCCTGCACGCCGTACGCGCTCGCGTACACCATCCGGGCGGCCCGGTCGGCCCCCGCCGAGCCGGTCGCCCTCGCGCCGACCCCGGTGTGAACCTCAGTCGGGTACGTCGTCCCACGTCGTACCCGGCTCCAGGTAACCGGCCACCTGCTTCTCGCGCAACGCGTACGCGATGACCAGCAGGGCGTGCTTGTCCAGCTCGGGCAGCTGGTCCAACGGAAACCACCGCACGGCCAACGACTCGTCGTCGTTGACCCGGGCGGTGCCGCCGATCACCCGGCACAGGAACCCCATGTTCAGGTATTCACAGCGGTCCCCGTTCGGGTACGTGTGCGGGTGCGACACGGCGCTGGACATCCGCACCGGCGCCACCTCCACGCCCGTCTCCTCGCGCACCTCGCGGACCAGCGCGGTGGCCGGCTGCTCGCCCGGCTCGACGAAACCGCTGATCACCGACCACCGCCCGTCGTCGGCGCGCTGACCGAGCAGCAGCTCCCCGGCGTCGTTGCGGACCACCGCGCTGACGCTCGGCAGCCAGAGCAGGTCGTGGCCGACGTGCTTACGCAACCCCAGGATGTAGTCCGGTATCGCCATCCCGCGATCATAGAGGTGCCCACAGCAGGGCTCACCTGCGCATCTTCTGGTGTTCCAGTCCCACGCGTTTCGCCATTTCGGCCCGACGAACGCAATGCATATCTACTGTGGAGATCGTCGGCGACTTGTGCGATCCGGTGGCGGCCGGCCGGTTCGCGGTGCACAGTGATTCCCATGAGCGACAGCGGACGTAGTGGGCAGTTCTACTGGTGCACCCGGCATCACCGGGTCGAGACGGACTCCAACGTGTGTCCGGCGAAGCACGTTCTCGGCCCGTACGACTCGGCGGCCGACGCGGAGAACGCCCTGCAACGAGTGCAGGAGCGGAACGAGGCGTGGGATGCCGAGGACGCTCGTTGGGCCGGGGACGACAGATAGGCGGCGCGGGACGGCTCGCGCCGAGGTTTTCGTGCTCCGCGAGGACGCACGCGAGAGCACGTCCCCCAAGGAGGGAACAACGATGGCCGAAGCACAGCAGGCCACCAAGCGCCCGGCCGCCCGACGCACCACCGCGAAGAAGACCGCCGCGGCGGAGCGGAACACCGCGGCGAGCCGGACCACCCCCGTGCGCAAGTCCACCACGGCTGCCGCGAAGGCCCCGGCCCGCAAGGCCGCCGGCGGGGCGGGGCGCGCCCCGGCCAAGAAGACCACCACGGCGGCTACGAAGGCCCCCGCGAAGAAGACCACGACCAAGACCACAGCAGCGGCCAAGAAGGCCCCCGCGAAGGCCTCGACCACCACCCGCAAGACGACCGCCACCGCCAAGCGGGCCCCGGCGTCCACCGCGCGCAAGACGACCGCCACCGCCAAGCGGGCCCCGGCGTCCACCGCGCGCAAGACGACCACCGCCGCGAAGAAGACCACCGGCGCGGCGAAGAAGACGGTGAGCGCGGCGAAGAAGACCACCACCGCGGCGAAGGCTCCGGCGCGTAAGACCACCACCGCGGCGAAGGCTCCGGCGCGGAAGGTGGCGACCACGGCGTCCGCCGCCAAGAAGACGGCGGCGAAGAAGACGGCGGCGGCGAAGAAGACCGCGGCGAAGAAGACCGCCTCGACCCGCCCCAGCGGCGGCGCCCGCAAGGCTCCGGCCAAGAAGGCCCCGGCCGCGAAGGTGTCGGGTACCTCGTCGACCACCGCCCGTAAGGCGGCGGCGAAGAAGGCACCGGCGAAGAAGACCGTCGCGGCCAAGGCACCGGCCCGCAAGGTGACCGCCCGCAAGTCGCCGGCCCGCCCGGTCGCCGCCCGAGCCACCGCCCCCAGGGGGGCCCGCAGCGCCGCCCGCAAGGCGACCGGCTGAGCGCGGAGCATCCCCACAGCGGGCGGATTTCCGGCCGGTCACCGGAAGCGGATCACCCGTGGCGCTGTCAGGATTGACCCGTGGTCATCCGACGCGTACTCGCGCCCCGCATCGACTTCGGCGCGTTGCGCCGCGAGCTCGGCCTGCCCGAGGAGTTCCCGGCCGACGCCCAGCGTGAAGCCGACGAGGCGGCTGCGGCACCGCCGC
>NZ_JBEZEH010000004.1:32213-76189 GCF_040648775.1 Micromonospora sp. NPDC049089 | reverse complement strand
CGCCAGTGCCCTCGCCCGGGGGCGCTGGCGGGTCAGCCTGGTCTAGCGGGTCAGGCGGGTGGGCGGGTCAGCTGGGCAGGCGGGGACCGGCTTCGCGCTGCTCGGCCAGCCAGGTCTCCACCTCGTCGGAGGTGCGGGGCAGCCCGGCCGACAGGTTGACCGCGCCGGTCGCGGTGACCAGCACGTCGTCCTCGATCCGGATGCCCACACCCCGCAGCTCGGCGGGGACCAGCTCGTCCTCCGGCTGGAAGTACAGACCGGGCTCGACGGTGAGCACGTAACCCTCGCCCAGCGCGCCGTCGCGGTACGTCTCCTTGCGGGCGTTGGAGCAGTCGTGCACGTCGATGCCGAGCATGTGGCCGAAGCCGTGCAGCGTCCACCGCCGGTAGACGGTCGACTTCTCGTCCATCGCCTCGTCCACGCTCACCGGCAGCAGGCCCAGGTCGGACAGGCCCTCGGCCAGGACCCGCATGCAGGTCAGGTGGACGTCCTTGAACTTCACGCCGGGACGGATGGCCTCGATGCCGGCCTGCTGCGAGGCGTACACGATGTCGTAGACCTGGCGTTGCAGGGCGGTGAACCGACCGTTCACCGGGAGCACCCGTGTGACGTCGGCGGTGTAGAGGTTGCGACCCTCGACGCCCATGTCCATCAGCAGCAGGTCACCCGGTCGGGTGGCGCCGTGGTTGTGGACCCAGTGCAGGATCGTGGCGTGCTCGCCGGCACCGACGATCGAGCTGTACCCGACGTCATTGCCGTCGTGACGGGCCCGCAACGCGAAGACGCCCTCCAGGAGCCGCTCGGAGACCGCCCGGTCGGCCGGCAGGATCCGGGCGACGTCCTCGAAGCCGCGTACGGTGGCGTCGATCGCGTCCTGGAGTTGGCCGATCTCCCACTCGTCCTTGACCAGCTTCATCTCCGAGATGGCGATGGCCAGCTCGCGGTCCCGGGCCGGCTGGCCCTCGGTGCGTGGCCCGTCGTAGGGGCGGACGGCCGCGTCCACCTGGGCGTCGAAACCGCGCAACACCCGGGTACGCCCCGGAGCCAGGTCGGCGAGCGTCGCCTCCAGGCCGGTCAGGTCGGCGGTCGGCAGGCCCAACTCGGTCGACTTCTCGCTGAGGGTGTGCCGCCGGCCCACCCACAGCTCGCCGTTGCGGCTGCGGAAGAACTCGTCGGTCTCCCGGGAGGACCGGGGCCGCATGTACAGCGTCGCGTCGTGCCCCGAGCCGTTCGGGCGCAGCACCAGGACGCTGTCGGCGTCGTGGTCGCCGGTCAGGTAGGCGAAGTCGCTGCCCGGCCGGAACGGGTAGTCGGTGTCGTTGGCCCGGACCTTCTCGGTGCCGGTGGGGATCACCAGCGTCTCGCCGGGGAACGCCGCCGAGAGGGCCGCCCGCCGCTTGGCGTAGTTGGGCGTCTCCGGGCGGGGCGTCACGGGAAGCGCGGTGTCGCTCCAACCCTGCCGCATGAAGGACAGGAACGCCTCCGGGAAGTCCGGATCGTGCGATTCCGTACCGTCCGTCGGCGTACCGTCGGTCTGTCCCTCGGTCATTGCGCCGCTCCCTCCGCTTCGTTGCTGGTCCCGACGGTACCGCGCGTCCGGTTGGCGGTGACGCCCCCTCGGAGTCGGGTGGATCGACGGACGGCTGCAAGGGCCGACAGCGCGCGTGGAAAGATGGCCACCATGTGCGGACTTCTGGCCTTCTTCAGCGCGAACGGCAACGCCGCAGCGCATCGCGACCACATCGCCGGAGCGTTGGAATGCCTGCACCACCGCGGCCCCGACGAGACAGGGGTCGAGGTGGTCGGCGACGCCTCCGGCCGGTACGCGGACGGCGTGTTCGCCCACAAGCGGCTGGCCATCATCGACGTCGCGTCGAGCCACGAGCCACTGCCCTACGCGAACGGCCGTTACCTGCTGACCTTCAACGGCGAGATCTACAACTACATCGAGCTGCGCGAGGAGTTGATCAGAAACTTCGGCGCCCAGTTCGCCACCGCCGGTGACGGCGAGGTGATCGTCGCGGGCTACCACTTCTGGGGTGAGCAGGTGCTCACCCGGCTGCGGGGCATGTTCGCCTTCGTCATCTGGGACCGGCAGGAACGGCGGGCGTTCGGTGCCCGCGACTACTTCGGCATCAAGCCGATGCACTACCTGGAGACCGCCGACGGCCTCTACCTGGCCTCGGAGAAGAAGGCGCTGCTGCCGTTCGCGCACAGCAACTACCAGGGCGACGCGGGCGTCGACACGGCGAACCTGAGCCACTACCTGACCCTCCAGTACGTCCCCGAGCCCGGCACCCTGCACAAGGGCATCAGCCGGATCGGCTCCGGGGAGTACCTGAACTGGACCCCGGGCGGCCGGATCGACGTACGCCGGTGGTACCGGCCGGTGTTCCGGCCGGCGCCGGTCGACGACGAGCAGAGGCTCTACCACGAGATCCGCGAGACGCTGCGGGAGAGCGTGCGCATGCACATGCGCTCCGACGTACCGGTCGGCTCGTTCCTGTCCAGTGGCATCGACTCCACAGCGGTGGTGGCGCTGGCGCGGGAGTTCAACCCGAACATCCTGACCTTCACCGTCGGCTACGACGTGCCGGGTTACTCGGAGATCGACGTCGCCCAGGATTCGGCCCGGCACCTCGACGTCACCACGATCCCCACCAAGATCGGTCCGCAGGACATGATCGACGCGCTGCCGAAGATCGTCTGGCACCTTGACGACCCGGTGGCCGACCCGGCGCTGGTACCGCTCTACTTCGTGGCGAAGAAGGCCGCCGAGCACGTCACGGTGGTGCTCTCCGGTGAGGGCGCGGACGAGTTCTTCGGCGGTTACACGATCTATCGGGAGCCGCTGTCGCTGGGCAGCGTCAACGGTCTGCCCGGCGGTGTGCAGAAAGGGCTGCGCGCGGTCTCCAAGGCGATTCCGCAGGGGGTCAAGGGCAAGAGCTTCCTGGAGCGCGGCACCACCCCGATCGAGGAGCGTTACTACGGCAACGCCCGGATGTTCACCGAGGAGGAGAAGCAGCACCTGATGCGCCGCTACGACCCCTCGGTGCGCTACACGGACGTCACCGCCCCGATCTACGCCGAGTGCACCGAGCTGGACGACGTCACCAAGATGCAGTACGTCGACCTCTACACCTGGCTGCGCGGCGACATCCTGGTCAAGGCCGACCGGATCTCGATGTCGCACTCGCTGGAGGTGCGGGTGCCGTTCCTCGACCGTGAGGTGTTCGACGTCGCGGCGAAGATCCCGGTGGACCTGAAGCTGCCGCCGCGCTCCGACGCCACCAAGTACGCGATGCGTCAGGCGTTGCAGGGTGTCGTGCCGCCAGCCATCGTCAACCGCAAGAAGCTGGGCTTCCCGACCCCCACTCGGGTCTGGCTGCGTGGCGAGATGTACGAGTGGGCCCGGCACGTGCTGAGCACCTCGGGCGCGGGTGACCTGCTGGACCTGTCGTACGCGCTGCGGCTGCTCGACGAGCACAAGCGGGAGGAGGCCGACCACTCCCGCAAGGTGTGGACGGTGCTGATCTTCTGCATCTGGCACGCGATCTTCGTGGCCAAGACCCTCGACCCGGGTATCCAGCGCAACCAGTCCGCCCTGCTCACGAAGCCGGTGGTCGGTTCCATGGTCCGCTGACCCGGCCCAACGTCTCCAATATGATCAAGAGGTTTGCGTCACCCGAGTTGCTCCAGGTGACGCAAACCTCTTGATCATCTAGCCGGGGTGGGGCCTCAGCGCCCGGCGCAACTCACCGTGGGGACGCCGTTGGTTCCTGTGGAGCTGGCCAGGAAGCCGAACGTCGCGGTCCCCGACGGCGCGATAGTGCCGTTGTAGGCCACGTTTGTCGCCGTCACGGACGAGCCGGACGACGTCTGTGTCGCGCCCCAGATCTGGCTGATCGCCTGCCCGTTGGGCCAGGTCCAGCTCGCGGTCCAGCCGGACAACGCCGAACTGCCGTTGTTCGTGATCGTGACATCGCCCTGGAAGCCACCCTGCCAGGAGCCCGACACCTTGTAGCTGGCCGTGCAGGCGCCACCGGCCGGCGGCGGGGTGGTGGTCGGCGGCGGGTCGGTCGGACCCGGCGTCGGCGTGGTCGGCGTGGGGGTAGGCGACGTCGTGCCACCCCGGATGCCGGTCACCTGGCCGTTGCCACCGTCGAAGACCACGTCGGAGCAGCCGAAGAAGTTCTCCTGTGAGTCCGAGCGGACCCAGCGGGAGTAGATGATGTGCTGGCCGCTCTTGCCCGAGGGCAGGTTGCCGCTGAAGTAGTAGTGCCCGTCGTTGCTGCCGACCGAGCCGCGCTGCGGCGGGTTGGTCACCGTCAGGAACGGCTCCTCCAGGTCACTCCAGGCCAGGGCCCGGGTCGGGCTCCAACTGTTCTTCGTCACGTAGAAGTAGAACGTGCCCGGGTGGTGCGCCCAGTTGCTGTACTTGAAGTCCAACCGTGCCCCGGCGGTCAGGTGGGTCAGCGGCCAGTCGGTGCGGGGCAGGTCGTAGCCGCGGAAACCGGTGGCCCCGCCGCTGCACAGTTGCCCGTCCGGGATGAAGCCGGTGGTCCGGCCGCCAGCGTCGGAGCGCAGCACGCTGAACCAGTTGTAGAGGGAGTTCGTCCCGCTCTGGGCCACGGCGGCGGAGCACGCGGGGTTGGTCGGCCTGATCTCACCGGTCGTACTGAGGCCGTCCTGCCAGCACAGGTAGGTGCGGCTGCCGGGCGTCATCGCCGCGCCGTGCGCGGCGGCCGGCTGTGGAGTGGATGCCAGGGCGACAGCGCCGAGCGCGAGGGTCATGGCCGCGGTGAGCAAGGCGGCCATACGGGAACGGTTCACAGGTTCTCCTGACTCGCGAGGGGCGCTGGCTGAGCCGCCCCGCCGCAATCGGGTGGGATGTGGCGTGATCGCCCCGCTGTCGTGAGCGGTGCGACGATCACGGCGACGTGCCCCGGCGGAAAGCAGCCGGTGGACGTGCGCCGTCGACGGTCCTGTCCTGGACCGGTGCCCTCGCGTCTAACCAACCCGGCAACCGGCGGCGCCGCAGCCCTCGCACCGCCCGATACGCGTCATCCCACCACGCCGCAGCGACCGAGCGCAATAGTCATTCCTCGATGTATGAGAAGACCCGCCGGTCGTCGTTGGACGTCATATCCTGCGTACGGGGAGCGGGGACGGGGAGGCGGCCGCCGGTGCCGGACGTGTTCGACGAGGTGCACCGCCGGTGCCGCGACGGCGAGGCAGTCGCGCTGGCCACCGTGGTGGCCACCTGGCACTCCGCCCCGCAGCCACCCGGCGCCGCCATGGTGGTCGCTACCGACGGCACGGTCATCGGCAGCGTCTCCGGCGGCTGTGTCGAGGCCGATCTCTACGAACGGGCCCGCCGTGTGCTGGACACCGGCCAACCCGAGCTGTGCCGCTACGGGATCAGCGACGACGACGCGTACACAGTGGGCCTGACCTGCGGCGGCATCCTCGACGTGTTCGTGGAGCGCGTCGACGCGAGCGCCCTGCCGGCGCTGGAGGCGGTCGCCGCAGCCCGAAGCGGCGGCCACCCGGCGGCGATCGTCACCTGCGTGGCCGCCGACGCCAACGACGATCCACCCGCCGACGCCGGCAGGTCACCGACCGACCCCGCCCGGCGGCTCGGCCGGCGGCTCGTGCTGACCGGCCAGCGGTCCGTCGGCTCGCTCGGTGACGACCGGCTCGACGACGCGGCCAGCGCCGACGCCCTCGGGCTGCTCGCCGCCGGGCACAGCGGCATGCTCCGGTACGGGTACCACGGGCAGCGCCGAGGCGGCGGCGTCAGCCTCTTCGTGACCGCGTACGCCACCCCGCCCCGGATGATCGTCTTCGGTGCGATCGACTTCGCCGCCGCGGTGGCCCGGATCGGCGCGTTCCTCGGCTACCGGGTCACCGTCTGCGACGCCCGGCCGGTCTTCGCCACCGCGCGGCGCTTTCCCGAGGCGGACGAGGTGGTGGTGCAGTGGCCGCACCGCTACCTGCGTACCGAGTTGGCGGCCGATCGGCTCGACGAGCGGACGGTGGTGTGCGTCCTCACCCACGACCCCAGGTTCGACGTGCCGTTGCTGGAGTTGGCGCTGCGTCACCCGCTGGCGTACGTGGGCGCGATGGGCTCACGCCGTACCCACGACGAGCGACACAAGCTGTTGAGCGAGGCGGGGCTCAGCCCGGCGCAGCTCGCCCGGCTCGCCTCCCCGATCGGGTTGGATCTCGGTGGTCGTACCCCCGAGGAAACCGCTGTGAGTGTGGCCGCGCAGATCGTCGCGGCCCGGTGGGGCGGCACCGGTCGCCCCCTCGCCTTACTCGACGGGCCGATCCACCAGCCGGGGTAGCGCGCCCGTCGGTGCGCGGCCTTCGGCGCCCAACGGGCCGTGCGCTGTGCCAGCCTGGTGCCACGGAGGTCGGCTCGGCGATCGGCGGCCGGTGGCGACGACGAGAGGATCGGCATGGGATACGCGGTGGTGCTCGGTGAGGCGCTCGTCGACCTGCTCGACAGCGATCTCGAAGGGGAGCGGGTCTATCGGCAGGCCATCGGCGGCGGGCCGCTGAACGTCGCCGTCGGGGTGGCCCGCCTCGGCGGTGCGGCACAGTTCGTCGGCTCGCTCGGTGACGACGCGCTGGGCGGCCGGATCCGCGCCTTCCTCGCCGCGGCCGACGTCGGGGTGGCCGGTGCGATCACGGTCCCGGCGCCGACCACGCTCGCAGTGGTCACGTACGCCGGGCCGGAGCCGGACTTCCGTTTCTACGGCGAGCCGGCCTCCTACGGACTGCTCGGTCCCGACGATCTGGACCTGGCGTTGCTGGAGGGCGCCGACGTGCTTTACTGCGGCTCGATCGTGCTGCTCCGACCCGCTACGCTCGCCGCCGCCCGCCGTGCCTGGTCGCTCGCCGCCGGCCTGCGGGTCTTCGACCCGAACGTACGTCCCCGGCTGCTGAACGGGCCGGGCGCGCTGGAGGGGCTGCGCGAGGTGGTGGCCGAGTTCGCCGCCGGCGCGCACCTGGTCAAGCTGAGCGCAGCCGACGCTGTGCTGCTCTACCCCGGTGAGCCGGTCGAGGGGGTGGCGGCGTACCTGCGTGAGTTGGGGGCGGCCACTGTGGTCGTGACGCTCGGCGCGGCCGGTGCGGTGCTGGCTGCCGCCGACGCCGACCCGGTCCGGGTGCCGGCCCCCAAGGTCAACGCGATCGACGCCACCGGCGCGGGTGACTCGGTGATGGCCGCGCTGATCGCCGACCTGCTCGTCGACGGCGAGCCGGACAGCCCGCCGGGCTGGACCGAGCGGGTGGCCTTCGCGCTACGGGTGGCCGGCCTGGTCTGCGAATCCCCGGGCGGCGCCACCGCCATGCCCACCCGCACCGCAGTACAAAACCGCTTCAACACCTAACCCTAACCCCAACCCCAACCCCGCGCCCCGCCCCCCGCCCCCGCGCCCCTTCCCCGGCGTCGATCTTGCAGTTTCTGTTGACGTTTCGTCAGCTGTGCCCTCCTTTCGCCCCGCAGAAAGTGCAAGATCGCGCGCTCGGGCGGGGCGGGAGCGTGGGGGCGGGGGGAGGGTTGACCTCGGGGATTTGTGAACGTTAACATCGATGACGCGCGATGGAAACGTGGGCGTCGTCGGGGAGGTTCTGATGCGGGTGGTTCTGGTACCTCTGGCGTTCCGCCACGTTGCGGCCCTACTGGTCATGCTGCTCGTGGCTGCCGGGATGGTCGTCGCCCACCCGCCCGAGCGGGCCGCCGCGTGGGACAACGGGGTGGCCGACACCCCGCCGATGGGGTGGAACAGCTACGACTCGTTCAACTGGCGGGTCACCGAGACCGACGTCCGGGCCAACGCCGACTACATGGCCACGAACCTGCGGCAGTTCGGCTGGGAGTACGTGGTGATCGACTGGGCCTGGTACTACCCCGGTCAACACAACAACAGCCCCAACCAGGACGCGAACCTGCAACCCCGGCTCCGGATGGACGCCAACGGCCGGCTGCTGCCGGACACGACCCGGTTCCCCTCCGCCGCCGGTGACAACGGGTTCAAGCCGCTCGCCGACTACGTCCACGCGAAGGGGCTGAAGTTCGGCGTCCACCTGATGCGGGGCATTCCCCGCCAGGCGGTCGCCGACAACGTCCCGATCCTCGGCACCACCTGCCGCGCCAACCAGATCAACAACACCACCACCGCGGCCTGGCTCAACCTCATGTGGGGCCTGAACATGTCCAACCCCTGCGCGCAGACCTACCTGGACTCGATGTTCCAGTTGCTGGCGTCCTGGGGTGTCGACTACGTGAAGGTGGACGACATCGCCGCCCCGACGTACCGGCAGTCGGAGGTCGAGGGGTACCGGACGGCCATCCAGCGCAGCGGCCGACCGATGGTGCTGAGCCTCTCGCCCGGCCCGACCTCGCTGTCCAGCGGCGCACACGTCCAGGCCAACGCGCACATGTGGCGGATCGTCAACGATCTGTGGGACAACTGGTCGTCAGTGGACGCGCTCTTCGACCAACTGCGCAACTGGACCCCGTACCGCGCCACCGGCGCCTGGCCCGACGCCGACATGATCCCGATCGGCCGGCTCTCCAAGTACGGGCCGGTTGGTTCGCCGCGATACTCCAACCTGACGTCGGACGAGCAGCGCACCCTGATGTCACTGTGGGCGATCAACCGTGCGCCACTGATGTGGGGCGGCAACCTGGTCGAGAACCGCGCCGCCGAGCTGGCGTTGATGACCAACGCTGCGGTTCTGGGAGTTAACCAGAACAGCGCGAACAACCGTCAGCTCTACGGTGGCAGCCGGCAGGTGTGGGTCGCCGACGTGCCGGGCAGCAACCACCGGTACGTCGCCCTGTTCAACAGGGACAGCAGCGCGGCGCAGGTTTCGGTGAACCTCGCCGACCTCGGGATCGGGTCGGCCGCCGTGACAGACCTGTGGTCCGGCGCGGCCCTCGGCACGGCGACCGGGACCCTCACCCGGTCGCTCCCGGCCCACGGCGCCGGGCTGTACCGGCTCGCCCCGGACACCACGGTGCCGGTGCCGAGCGCGTACACCCTCGCCGCGCGGCACAGCGGCAAGCTGCTGGACGTCAACAACAGCGCGACCACCGACGGTGCCGAGGTGGTGCAGTGGGCCGCCAACGGTCAGCCCAACCAGCGGTGGCGGTTCCAGGACGCGGGTGGGGGTTACCAGACGGTGGTCAGCGCGCACAGCGGAAAGTGCCTCGACGTGTACGGCGGCGCGGGCGCCACCGCCGACGGCGTACGGGTCACCCAGTGGACCTGCAACGGCGGCACCAACCAGCAGTGGCGGGTGCAGGACCTCGGCACGGGTTACGTGCAGCTCGTCGCCCGGCACAGCGGCAAGTGCCTCGACGTGCTCAACTCCGCCACCACCGACGGTGCCCGCGCGGTGCAGTGGACGTGTGGCACCGGCACCAACCAGCAGTGGCGACGCACCTCGGTGTAGGCCGTCAGGCCGTGCCGTTCAGTTCCAGGTAGCCGCGCTGGGCGGCGACCAGGGCCGGGCGGGCCCCGAAAGGGGCCTCGGCGGCCACCCGCTCCGGCGGGGCGCTGCCGGTGTGCGCGGCCCGGATCAGCCAGGCCAGCTTCGCCAGCTCCGCGTGCTGGGCCCGGACGAAGTCGACGTCGACCGGGTCGCCGTGGCCCGGGATCACCACAGTGCGCGCGGTGGTGAGTCGCAGCAGGTCCGCGACCGCGTCCGGCCACCGCAACGGGTACGAGTCCTCGAAGGCGGGCGGGCCGCTCTGCTCCACCAGGTCCCCGGCCACCAGCACGTCGGCGTCCGGCACGTGCACCACAAGGTCGGCCTCGGTGTGCCCCCGCCCGGGGTGGCGCAGCAGCACCTGTCGACCGCCCAGGTCGAGCACCGTCTCGACGTGCACGGTGTGCGTGGGAGCGAGCAGCGGGGTGTCGGCCAGCTCGGCGGCGAGCGCCGGGTGCTCCGTGCGCACCTCCTCGTACGCCTCCCGGCGCAGCCGCTCCGGCTCCTCGCGCAGGGCGGCGGCGGCCAGTTCGTGCGCGTACACCGGGCGGGGTGGGTCGCCGGCCAGGACGGCGTTGCCGAAGCAGTGGTCGTAGTGGTGGTGGGTGTTGACGAGCGTCAGCGGACGGTCGGTGACCGCCCGGACGGCCGCGGCCAGTTCGGTGGCCTGGGCGGCCGACGAGAGCGTGTCCACCAGTAGCGCCTCATCGTCGCCGACGACCAGTGTGACGTTGACCCGCAGCAGCGGTTCGGCCAGCACGTGTACCCGGTCGGCGACCTCGACGAAAGCGGCGTTCACGACGCCCGCCCGGCCCGTTCGACGAAGCGGCCCCGGTCGACCAGGATCCGGTCCACCCGGCCCCGGGCCACCGTCTGGTCACCGTCGCTGACCGTGACCTCGAACGACAGCCGGCGACCGTCGACGGTCGCCAGCAGCGCCTGCGCGCGGACCGTCCGGCCGACCACTGTCGGCGCCAGGTGCTCCAACTCGACCCGGGTGCCCACTGTCGTGGAACCGGGCGGCATCCCGGTCGCCGTCGCCGCGACGGTGGCCGCCTCGGCCAGCGCCAGCACCCGGGGGGTGCCCAGCACCGGTACGTCCCCGGAGCCGACCGCCTGGGCGGTGTCCGCGTCGGTGACGGTCAACTCGACCTGGGCGGTCAGACCCGGCGCGAAGGCCGGCTCGGGCTGCTCCTGCATGGTCGTCAGCCTAGGTGCTCGCTGGACCCGTCGAGCACGCGCCCGACGATCCGCACGCGACCACCCCCGGACGCGCAACGGGTGGTCCCCGTCGGTCGATGCCGTACCCGTCGTTAACCTTGACCCCGATGGCCGTCGCGACTGACCCCCAGCCCCCCGCCCGGACCGACCCGCCCGCGTCCCCGGACGGGGGTCGTCGGCGCGTCGTCGCCATGACCGTCTGGGCGGTCGCGTTCGTCGCCGCGTGGCTGGCCATCGGGCTGCCCACCGACCCGACGTACGCCTTCGTCTGGATCTGGCTCGCGACCATCGCCTGGAACAGCGAACGGCCGTGGCGTAATCACCTGCGCTTCGCCCGGGACTGGGTGCCGGTGGTGCTGCTGTTCGTGATCTACAACCTCTCGCGTGGGTTCGCCGACAACGGGGCCACGCCGCACGCGATGGAGTTGATCGTCGCCGACCGGTTCATGTTCGGCTGGGCCACCGGCGGTGAGGTGCCCACCGTCTGGTTGCAGCAGCACCTCTACCACCCGCAGGTGCACTGGTGGGATGTCGCGGCGAGCTGGGTGTACTTCTCCCACTTCGTGGTGGCGCTGGCCGCTGCCGCGGTGCTCTGGCTGCGTGACCGGCGCCGCTGGGCCGCGTACATGCGGCGGTGGGGTTTCCTCTGCGCGGCCGGCCTGGTCACCTACTTCATCTACCCGGCTGCCCCGCCCTGGTGGGCGGCCCAGAACGGCCTGCTCACCGAGGTCGCCCGGATCTCGACCCGGGGTTGGAAGGCGTTCGGCATGCACGGCGCCGGCAATGTCCTCAACGCCGGCCAGATCGCCTCGAACCCGGTCGCCGCGATGCCGTCGCTGCACACCGCGTGGGCGTTGTTCGTGGTGCTGTTCTTCCTGACCGCCACCCGTCGCCGCTGGTGGCCGCTGCTGCTCGCCTACCCGCTGGCGATGACCTTCACCCTGGTCTACTCGGGTGAGCACTACGTGATCGACGTGCTGGTCGGCTGGGCGTACGTGGGGCTGACCTTCCTGGTGGTCGGCCTGGCGGAGCGCGGCTGGGCGGCGTGGCGTGTCCGCCACCCGAAGGCCGGAACGCAACCACCCCCCGACCCCCCGCACAACGAGCCGGAGCCCCCAACCCCACGCGGCCCGGAAACCACCACCACGAACACCCCGGTCCCCGCCGACCGCTGACCCACCCAAGGCCCGCCCCCGCCCTGGTTGATCAAGAGGTTTGCGTCACCGCGTGCTCGATTCTTGACGCGAACCTCTTGATCAACAGGCGGTCAGGGGGGAACGGAGGGCTGGGAGGGGCGGGGTCAGGGTTGGGGGGTGGTGGTGCGGGCCTGGTGGGCTCTTGTCGTCAGGTCGGCTGCCAGGGCCCAGGCTTCGGCCAGGTCGCGGTCCTGGGCGGTGGCACCGGAGCCGCCCGCCGTGTCCGCGTGCACGGTGGCCAACCCGAGACGGCGCTGGATGGGCCCCTGGACCACCCGCACGCTCTGGATCCGGGCGTACGGCACGATCACCAGTTGCCGGGTGAGCCGCCCCGACCGGGTGGCGAACACCCGCTCGAACAGCCCCGCGCCGAACGCGGCACGGCCCAGCGGGTGCAGCCAACGGGTCCGGCGCGGCGGCGGGCTCAGCGGGAGAGCGTCGAGGCGTACCCCGGGAAGCACCTCGGCGACGATCATCGTCGCCGTCGGCAGGTCGCCGACCGGCAGCAGACGGTCGGGCCGGTTACGGTCGTCGGCCTCCGCGACGGAGTAACCGGCCACCTCCAGCCGTAGCCGCAGCCAGCCCTTCACCCGCCACAACAGTGGCCAGGTGGCCCGCACGGTCTGCACCCGCTCCAGCGGCACGGTCTGCGCCCGTGTCTCCAGCAGGCCGTTGTGCACCCGCAGCGTGCCGCCGTCGCGGGCCAGCCGGAAGTTCCAGTCGTCGAGGACGCGGCGGATCGGTTGCAGCAGCACACCCGCCATCGCGGTCAGGGTGCTCGCCACCGCGACGAACGACCACGAACCGGCGGTGAGGAACTGCACCACGACGAAGGCCACACCGAACGGGAGCAGGAACGCCTGGGGAGTGAGCAGTTGGCTGATCAGCAGGTTCTGGTTGCTCACCGCGTGCAGTGGCCGGCCCGGTACGGCCGCCGGTGGCACCGTCGCACCCGGGGCCACCGGGGCCGCCGCGTCGGCGGGTACGGGCTGCTGCGCCACCCGCCCGGCCAGCACCAGCAGACGTTCGCGCAGCACTGCCGCGTCGCCCACCCCGAGGTACGCCAGTGGCGCCTCGGTCTTGCCTCCGCCGACCACCTCCAGGCGCAGCTCGGCCAGGCCGGTGAGCTGGGCGAGCAGCGGCCGGACCACCTCGACGGCCTGCAACCGTTCCAACGGGATGGCCCGGGTACGCCGCCAGAGCAGCCCCTCGTACACCCGTAGTTCCCGGCCGACGACGTGGTAGCCGGTGTTGTACCAGCTGATCACCGACAGCACTGTCGCGCCGAGCGCCAGCACCGCCACCATGGCGGCGAACCAGCCGAAGCCCACCCGCGACAGCGTCGACCAGGACAGCCCGGCGATCACCACGACCAGGGACTTGGCGCCGTGCAGCACCGGGCTGAGCGGGTGCAGTCGTTGCCGGGGTTCGCCCTCGCCACCGGCCGGTGGTGCCGGCCACGGCGCGGGCGCCCCGGGCGGCACCGGCCCATCAGCTGCCGCGCCAGGCGGCACCCGTCCAGGCGGTGTCGCGCCATCACGAGCCGTGCCAGCGGGCAGCAGCGGCCCCGGTGGTGTCGGGCCGGTGGGCGGCACGGTGCTCGGCTCGGCGGGCCCGTCGCTCATCGGAGCGGCCCTCGGTGCGGTCGGCGGCTGCCCGCGTGGGTGCTCACAGCCCTTCCGCCCGATCCTCGCCGAGCGCGGTGAGTCGATCGCGCAGCCGGGACGCCTCCGCCGGGCGCAGCCCGGGCACCCGGGCATCGCTCGCCGCCGCCGCCGTGTGCAGCTGCACGGTGGCCAGGTCGAAGGCGCGCTCCAACGGCCCGGCGCTCACGTCGACGAACTGCATCCGCGAGTACGGCACGATGGAGAGCCGGCGCACCAGCAGCCCGTGCCGGACCAGCAGGTCGTTCTCCCGCTCGGCGTACCCCCAGGCCCGGACCGCGCGGACGATCGCGATGGCCCGCCACGCGCCGAGCACCAGCACGACGGCCACGGCGAGCCCGAACAACCAGTGGCCGCTGAACGCCCAGGCGACCCCGGTGACCGCCAGCCCGATGGCGACCACGATCGCCAGCCGGATCAGCTCCACCCAGATCAGGTCGGTGGAGATCGGCTGCCAGTTGACAGTGTCCGGCCAGGGCTCCAGCGGACCCCGGCCACCCGGCACGGCCGTCATCAGCGCGCCGGAGTCGGGCGGCAGGAGGCCGGGAGGCGGCAGGTCGGGTGGGCGCTGGTCGGCGGCGGGCGCCGGCCGGTGACCGGGTGGCAGCGCACCCGGTGGCAGCGGGGCGGGCGTCGAGACATCCGGCGCGGTGGGCTCCGGGCCGAGCGTGCCGGGTGCGGGGAACGCGCCGGGCGGCGGGTCGACGCCGGGCGGTGCGGTGGCCGGGGTGGGCGGCCAGGACGGGGAGGTGGGGCCGGGGGAAGCCGGAGGGTCGCCGCTCACACGTCGAGCGTAGGCGATCCGGGCACCGGAGTGACGGCACGCAGGAAGCCTCGAGCGTCGAGGAAGTCACCGAGGCTGCCCCGGTGCCCGGCGCAGGCCAACCAGGTCTTGCGCCGATCGGCGTCGTGCAGGCGGGGATTGTTCCACTCCAGCGCCCAGACGGCGACGGACCGGCAGCCCCGGGCCGAACAGATCAGGGCGTCGTCGGCGGGGGAGGGGGTGCTCATCCCGGCCAGTCTAGGGCGGCGGGACGGAAGCTTGAGCGCCGGGCGACCACGGGGGGAGCCGCCCGGCGACGGGGTGAATCGTACACGCGGCAGGCCGGTCTGTGCACACCCGAGATGCGCGAATCGGCTGCCGGGGACGGCGCGCCCGAAATCAGCTTCTCCCTCCCTCGACACTCAGCAAGGCGTGCGAGTCTTGATACCGCACGAGCCGCGACGACCGACAAACGCTGTGGAGGACCGGTGGCCCAGCCGACCATGCCCGACGCCCCGACGCCGAACGGAGCGGCACCCGCCCCGGTGACCACACCAGCGCAGGACGCCACCCTGCTGGAGAAGGGCCTGTTCGAGATCAAACGTGTGATCGTCGGGCAGGACCGGATGGTGGAGCGGATGTTCGTCGCGCTGCTCGCCCGAGGTCACTGCCTGCTCGAAGGCGTGCCCGGGGTGGCCAAGACCCTGGCGGTGGAGACCCTCGCCAAGGTCGTCGGTGGGTCGTTCGCCCGGGTCCAGTTCACCCCGGATCTGGTGCCCGCCGACATCATGGGCACCCGGATCTACCGGCAGTCGAGCGAGAAGTTCGACGTCGAGTTGGGGCCGGTCTTCGTCAATTTCCTGCTCGCTGACGAAATCAACCGTGCGCCGGCGAAGGTGCAGTCCGCGCTGCTGGAGGTGATGAGCGAGCGGCAGGTGTCCATCGGTGGGGAGAGCCACCGGGTTCCCGACCCGTTCCTGGTGATGGCCACCCAGAACCCGATCGAGCAGGAGGGCGTCTACCCGCTGCCGGAGGCGCAGCGGGACCGGTTCCTCATGAAGATCGTGGTGGGCTACCCGACCGACGCGGAGGAACGGGAGATCGTCTACCGGATGGGCGTGGCCGCGCCCGAGCCGACCGCGGTGTTCGACACCCCGGAGCTGATCGCCCTGCAACGCAAGGCGGACCAGGTCTTCGTCCACAATGCCCTGGTCGACTACGCGGTCCGGTTGGTGCTGGCCACCCGGGCCCCGGCCGAGCACGGCATGCCGGACGTCGCGCAACTGATCCAGTACGGTGCCAGCCCGCGTGCCTCGCTGGGTCTGGTGCGGGCCACCCGTGCCCTGGCGTTGCTGCGCGGGCGTGACTACGCGCTGCCGCAGGACGTTCAGGACATCGCGCCGGACATCCTGCGGCACCGGTTGGTGCTCAGCTACGACGCGCTCGCCGACGACGTACCCGCCGACCACATCGTGCAGCGGGTGATGTCGACGATCCCGCTCCCGGCGGTCGCTCCCCGGCAGCAGGCCACCCCGCCGTCGATCGCGCCGCCGCCGGGCGCTGGCTGGCCCGGGCAGCGCCCGTGACCTCACCCACCCCTCGTCCGGCCCCCCTGGCCGACCGTAGCGAAGCCGTGCTGTCCCGGCTTCAGCTGCTCGTCACCCGCAAGCTCGACGGTCTGCTCCAGGGCGACTACGCCGGCCTGCTGCCCGGACCGGGCAGTGAGGCGGGTGAGTCCCGGGAGTACCGCCCCGGCGACGACGTACGCCGGATGGACTGGCCGGTCACGGCCCGGACCACCACACCGCACGTGCGGCGTACGGTCGCCGACCGCGAGCTGGAGACCTGGCTCGCGCTGGACCTCTCCGCCAGCCTGGACTTCGG
This sequence comes from Micromonospora sp. NPDC049089, assembly GCF_040648775.1. NCBI lineage: Bacteria > Bacillati > Actinomycetota > Actinomycetes > Micromonosporales > Micromonosporaceae > Micromonospora > Micromonospora sp. NPDC049089. The sequence goes on along the minus strand of NZ_JBEZEH010000004.1, from coordinate 59,954 downwards.
GACCGGGCAGTGGCTCAAACGGGAGGTGGTGGTGGCCGCCGCGGCTGCCATCACCCACCTGACCGTGCGCGGGGGTAACCGGATCGGCGCTGTGATCGGCACCGGTGGCGGGCTGTCCGCCCCGGCCCGACGCTGGCGGGGCGGACCACCGCCGGCCGGGCCCGGGGTGCTCACCCGGCTGCCGGCCCGTTCCGGGCGCAAGGAGGCGCAGGGCCTGCTGCGTGCCGTCGCCGGCACCGCCATCCAGCCTGGCCGTGGTGATCTGGGCGCCCTGATCGAGATGCTCAACCGTCCGCCCCGCCGTCGTGGGGTGGCCGTGGTGGTCTCGGACTTCCTCGCGCCGGCCGAGCAGTGGGCGCGGCCGATGCGCAAGCTGCGCGTCCGCCACGACGTGCTGGCGATCGAGGTGGTCGACCCGCGTGAGCTGGAGTTGCCCGACGTGGGCGTGTTGCCGGTGGTCGACCCGGAGAGCGGCGAGCTGCACGAGGTGCAGACCGCCGACCCGCGGCTGCGGCAGCGCTACGCCGAGGCCGCCACCGCCCAACGGGCCACGATCGCCGCTGCCCTGCGCGGCGCCGGCGCGGCCCACCTACGTCTGCGTACCGACCGAGACTGGCTGCTGGACATGGTGCGATTCGTGGCCGCGCAGCGGCACGCGCGTACCCGGGGGACGACACGATGATCCGTTTTCTGCAACCGTGGTGGCTGCTGGCCGTGCTGCCGGTCTTCGCCCTCGCCGCGTTCTACGTCTGGCGGCAGTTGCACCGCCGGGCGTACGCGATGCGGTTCACCAATGTGGACCTGCTGCGTACCGTCGCGCCGAAGGGCCTGGGCTGGCGTCGGCACGTCCCGGCGACTGCGTTCCTGCTCTGCCTGCTGGTGCTGGCCACCGCGCTGGCCCGTCCCGCTGTGGACACCAAGGAACCGCTGGAGCGGGCCACGGTGATGCTCGCCATCGACGTGTCGTTGTCGATGCAGGCCGACGACGTGGCGCCGAACCGGCTGGAGGCGGCCCAGGAGGCGGCCAAGCAGTTCGTCAGTGAGCTGCCGGAAAGCTACAACCTGGGTCTCGTGTCGTTTGCCAAGGCGGCCAACGTGCTGGTGCCGCCGGGCAAGGACCGGGACGCGGTGACCAGCGCCATCGACGGGCTGGTGCTGGCCGAGGCGACCGCGACCGGCGAGGCGGTGTTCACCTGCCTGGAGGCGATCCGGTCGGTGCCGGCCGATGGCGCGGCGGGTATTCCGCCGGCCCGGATCGTGCTGCTCTCCGACGGTTTCCGGACCTCCGGTCGGGCGGTGGAGGAGGCGGCGGCGGCCGCGCAGGCCGCGAACGTTCCGGTCTCCACCATCGCCTTCGGCACCGACACCGGCCAGGTCGACATCGGCGGGCAGTTGCAGCGGGTGCCGGTGGACCGGATGGCCCTCGCCGAGCTGGCCGAGACCACCGAGGGTTACTTCTACGAGGCGGCCTCGGTGAGCGAGTTGAAACAGGTCTATCAGGACATGGGCAGCTCGATCGGGTTCCGCACCGAGCCGCGTGAGGTGACCCAGTGGTACGCCGGGGTGGCGTTGCTGCTGGCGCTCTGCGCGGGCGCGTTCAGTCTGCTGTGGTCGTCCCGCATGCTGTGAACGGCTGCGCCGGCGGCGGTCGACGATCGCCGCCGGCACCAGCACCGGGCAGCGCGAGCTGCCGGCCCGGAGCGGTCAGTGACCGCCACCGGCGAGCACGAAGACGATGGCCACCCAGACGGCGGCGAGGGTGAAGCCCAGCGGGGCGACGTAGCGGCTCATGACGGCTCCGGGTGGCGGCTGGACGGTCCGCGTGCGGGGGCGGACCGCAGGGGGTGGGGACGCGCACACGAAGTCGTGACCGGGCGGCTCCCGGCGACCGCCCGGGATCGGGCGGCGCGGCACACTCACCTCGGCAGTTGCCGACGTGGTGGGGAGCGGAGCGGGGTCAGCTCACCAGACTGAGTCGTGGCTCAGCGGGACTGACCATCGGCCCGGCCACGACTGGGAGGATCGCTATCTCGCACAGCGATCACCTCCTGCAAGTCGGGCGGGCCGGAACGTCGATGATCGTACACCTGTGGTGCCGACGGAACGCACTCGGCCGACCGGTCGGCCGCCCCTCCACCGCCCGGCTGGGGACGCCACCCGCCACCAGCGCGTACGCCCCGCCGAAACGACCTCGGCTGACCCACCCGCACAACGCTGACCAGCACCACGGCGAGCAACGGCAGCCAGCAGCAGCGCGCCAGCACCCACCCCGGGCCGTCCGGGGCGGTGTGCAGACCGGGCAGGGCCAGCCCGCCGCGGGCGGTGAGCGCGGTCACCGCCACCAGTACCGGCTGGTGCCACAGGTAGATCCGGACGGCGGACCGGTTCACCTCGGTCACCGCCCGGCCCGGCAGCGGTCGGGTCAGCAGCCGGTGCAGTGCCGGTCTGGCGAGCAGCCCCAGCCCGACCTGGGTCACCGCCAACGCCACGACCAGCAGCGACGGCGGGTTCAGGTTGGACACCCCGGCCCCGGGTACGCCGACCGCGCTCACCGGGTAGCCCAGCGCCACCAGCGCCGCCAGCGCGACAGCCCCACCGGCCGCCAACGTGCCGCCCGCCCGACGGCCGTCCAGCCGTCCGTCGGCGTGCGCCACTCCCAGCAGGTAGGGCACCGACCAGGCCGCCAGCACGGTGACCGGGGGCAGGTCGGTGCCGGACGGCAGCAGCCGGACGGCCAGGTCGACCGCTGCCACCACGGCCACCGCCGGCGCTACGCACCGGGCCACCCCCCACCGGCGTACGGCGACGCGCAGCGGACCGGTCACCGCGACCAGGATCACCAGCGGTAGCAGGAACCACAGCGGGCTGACCGCCAGCCGCAGCGCGACGGCGAGCGTGTCGTCCGAGGTGCCGACGACGGTCGCGGCGAGCAGCACTGCGGCCCCCGCACCGAGCAGCGCCACGGTGGGCAGCAGCAGCCGCCGCAGCCGACCGGCCACCCAACCGCCGGTGCCGCCCGGGTAACGGGCCAGCGACCGGGTCGAGCCGAACCCGGCGGTGAAGAAGAACAACCCGAGCGTCTGCAACACCCACGTCATCGGGGCCAGGTCGGGCAGGGCGGTCAGGGGACTGGCCTGGTGCAGCCCGCCGTCGCCGGTCAGCACCAACCCGGTGACCAGCCAGTGCCCCAGCACGACCCCGCCGATGGCGTACGCCCGCAAGGCGTCGACGGCACGGTCCCGGCTCACCGGGCGTCCCCGATCCCGTCGGTGTCGCCCAGCACGACCGCCGCCACCGCGACCAGCGTGGCGCTGCCCGGCGTGAGGTAGCCGTCGTGCCCCGCCACCCCACCCACCGGCAGGGGCCGGGCACCGAACGCCGGATCGCCGGGTCGCCGGCCGAAACCCAGGCCGGGCAGCCGCACCGGTGGTACCCGACGGATCCAGTCGGTCGGCGACTCGGCCGCCCAGAGCCGCCGCCCGCCGGGCAGGTCGTCGGCGCGCTGCACCCCGGCGCCGACGCCGCCGAGGCTGACCACGTCGGTGACCTGGGCCGGGGCCTCCGCCGCCGCCAGCGACACCACCAGCGCCCCGTAGCTGTGCCCCACCAGCGTGATCGTCGCCGCCGGACGGCGTCCGGCCAGTTCCCTGAGCAGCGCGGCCAGTCCGGCCGCTCCGCGCCGCGCGCTGACGCCACCGGCGGCCGTCAGGACCCCGTCGGGCGGGTCGTAGCCGAGCCAGGCCAGCACCGCGACCCGCGCCGCCGGGTCGAGCGCCCGCAGCTCCCGGTAGAGCTGCCCGGCCTGCACCGCCGGCGCCCGCCGGGCCACCCCGCCCAACCCCCTGTCGAAGTCGGCGAGGGTGCTGCCGACCCCCGGCACCAGCACCGCGATCCGGTCCGCGTCGGCGAGGTCGCCGACAACCTCGACCGCGCGGCCGTCACCGCGCTCGTCGAACAGCAGGAACCGGCGTCCGTCGGCCGCCCAGTCCGCGTACGGGGGGCCGGCCGCGCGCATCGCCGCCGCCGTCACGGGGTACGCCTCGACGAACCCCACCGCCGTGGCCGGCTCGGGTCGGGTCGGTAGAACCAGGTTCACGCCGAGCAGCGCGGCCATCGCCACCCGGCTGGCACCTCGTCGTCGCATCACGGTCTCCCTCCGGAATGTCGTCCGGAGGGAGACTGCGCCCAGGGGCGGGGCCCGGTCGTCGTCCCGCAGAGCCGTTTCAAGGCTGGCTCCACAGGGCTACTCGCCGGCGGCCACCAGACCCGTCTCGTACGCCAGCACCACTGCCTGTGCCCGGTCGCGCAGACCCAGCTTGGCCAGGATCCGCCCGACGTGCGTCTTCACCGTCTGCTCGGCCACCACCAGGTCACCCGCGATCTCCGCGTTGTTGCGGCCCCGGGCGATCAACCGCAGCACCTCGGTCTCGCGCGGGGTGAGCCCGGCCAGGTCGGTGGGGCGCGGGCTGCGGCGGTCCGGACGGGCCGCGAACTCGGCGATCAGCCGACGGGTCACCCCCGGGGCGAGCAGCGCGTCCCCGGCCGCCACCACCCGCACCGCCTGCACCAGGTCGGCCGCCGGGGCGTCCTTGAGCAGGAACCCGCTGGCCCCGGCGCGCAGCGCCTCGTACACGTAGTCGTCCAGGTCGAAGGTGGTGAGGATGAGCACCCGGGGCCGCTGCGTCGACCGGTCACCGAGCAGCTTGCGGGTGGCCTCCAGCCCGTCCATGACCGGCATCCGCACGTCCATCAGCACCACGTCCGGGTCGAGGTGGCGGGCGGCGGCCACCGCCTGCGCGCCGTCGGCGGCGTCCCCCACCACCAGCAGATCCGGTTGGGCGGCGAGCAGCGCGCCGAAACCTTGCCGGACCATCGCCTGGTCGTCGGCGATCAGCACCCGGATCATCGATCCCCGCCCTCCGCGTCGTACGGCAACTCGGCCGCCACCGCGTAACCCCCGTCGGGCAGCGGCCCGGCGGTGAACGTACCGCCCAGCGAGGTGGCCCGCTCCCGCATACCGGTCAGCCCGTGCCCGGAGCCACCGTCATCGGTCGGTCGGACGTCGGCCGGGGAGTTTTCGACGCGTACCCCCAGACCGGACGGACCGGTGCGGACGGTGACCCGCACCGCGGCGGCGGCAGCGTGGCGGGCCGCGTTGGCCAGGCCCTCCTGCACGATGCGGTACGCGGCCAGCCCGACCGGCGCGGGCACCCGGTCGTCGTCCACCGACTCGGCGTCCAGGGTCACCGGCAGCCCGGCCCGGCGTGCCGCGTCCACCATCGCGCCCAGGTCGGTGAGGTCCGGCTGCGGCGCGGTCTGCGGCCCGCTCGTCTCGCTGCGCAGCACCCCCAACAGCCGCCGCATGTCGGTCAGCGCGTCACGGGCCGACGCGGCGATGGCGACGAACTCCGCGGCTGCCGGGGCCGGCACGTCCGTCAGCCGGTACGGGGCGGTCTCCGCCTGCACCGCGATCAGCGACATGTGGTGGGCCACCACGTCGTGCAGTTCCCGGGCGATCCGGGTGCGTTCCTCCAGCACCGCACGACGTTCCTGCTCGCGTTCGCTCAGCTCGGTCTGCGCGACCAGCGCGCGCCGGGACAGCCGGTTGCGCCGGATCAGGTCGCCGGCGATCGCCAGCGCGCCGAGCAGCAGCAGGACCGGGACCCGGTTGTTCGGGTGGACAAGGGTGAACACCGGCACCGTGCTGATCGCCACCACCCAGGCCAGCACCGGGCGGTCGACCCGTGCGACGACCACCGCCGCCACCGCGATCGACCCGAGTGCCAGCGGCGGGGTCCACGGCCAGGCCTGGTCGGCCGGGGCGTTGAACGTGCAGATCAGCAGGGCCAGCACCGTCAGCCGCCAGGCCAGCAGCGGACGCCGGGGCAGCGCCAGCAGCGGCGCCACCGTCATCGCCGCGAACAGGAGCGCGATCGGCGGCGGCAGGCCCCAGTCGCTCTCCACTGTCAACGTGATCAGGAAGAGGCCGAGCGCGGCGAGCAGGCCGACCGGCGCGGCGTACGGGGCCAGCCGTGGCCACCGGGCCAGCAGCGGCCGTTCGGGCCGGGCGTCCGGGCCGAGCACTGTCTGCCGCAGGGCCCGAAGGGCCACCGCGATCGGATGCCGGTTCACCACCCGGAGGCTACGGGCCGACCCCGCCACGAGGCGTGCCACCAGGGGTTGATCCCGGTGTCGTACCCCAGTGTGACGCGACTCCCGTTAGCGCTTACCTGCCGGTAACGCCTAGGCTCCGACGCGTCCGTGCTGACCATCGCAAGGGGGAACAGTGGCTCGCACCGTGCTGGTGACCGGGGGCAACCGGGGGATCGGCCTGGCCATCGCGCAGGCCTTCGCCAAGCAGGGCGACCGGGTGGCGGTCACCCACCGCAGCGGCGAGGCGCCTGAGGGGCTGTTCGGCGTTCGCGCCGACGTCACCGACGCCGCCTCGATCGACGCCGCTTTCGCCGCCGTCGAGGCCGAGCTGGGGCCGGTCGAGGTGCTGGTCGCCAACGCCGGCATGACCGCCGACACGCTGCTGCTGCGGATGACCGAGGAGCAGTTCACCGACGTGGTGGACACCAACCTCACCGGCGCGTTCCGGGTCGCGAAGCGGGCCTCCGGCAAGATGCTCCGCGCCAAGTGGGGCCGAATGATCTTCATCTCCTCGGTGGTCGGCCTCGCCGGCGGTGCCGGGCAGGTCAACTACGCCGCCAGCAAGGCCGGCCTCGTCGGCGTCGCCCGCTCGATCACCCGGGAGCTGGGCAGCCGCAACATCACCGCGAACGTGGTGGCGCCCGGCTTCATCGACACCGACATGACCGCCGGCCTCACCGACGACCGCAAGGCGGAGATCCTCAAGTCCATCCCGGCCGGTCGGATGGCCAGCCCGGACGAGGTCGCCGACGTGGTCACCTGGCTGGCGTCCGACAGCGCCGGGTACGTCTCCGGCGCCGTCATCCCGGTCGACGGCGGCCTCGGCATGGGCCACTAACCCTTTTGACTACGGAGGAAATCAGCGATGTCCGGACTGCTCGCCGGTAAGCGACTGCTCGTCACCGGTGTCATCACCGACGCCTCGATCGCCTTCTCGGTGGCGAAGCTCGCCCAGGAGAACGGTGCGCAGGTCGTCCTCACCGGCTTCGGCCGGATGTCCCTGGTCGAGCGGATCGCCAAGCGGCTGCCCGAGCCCGCGCCGGTCATCGAGGTGGACGTCACCAACACCGAACACCTGGCCAGCCTCGCCGACCGGGTCCGCGAGCACGTCGACGGCCTCGACGGTGTCGTGCACTCGATCGGCTTCGCCCCGCAGAGCTGCCTGGGTGGCGGCTTCCTCGACGCGCCCTGGGAGGACGTGGCGACCGCCCTGCACGTCTCCACCTTCTCGTACAAATCCCTTGCGATGGCGGCGCTGCCGCTGATGTCGCCCGGCGGCGCGGTGGTCGGTCTGACCTTCGACGCGACGAAGGCGTGGCCGGTCTACGACTGGATGGGCGTGGCCAAGGCCGGCCTGGAGTCCGCCTCCCGCTACCTGGCGATGCACCTGGGCAAGCAGGGCATCCGCAGCAACCTGGTCGCCGCCGGGCCGCTGCGGACCATCGCCGCCAAGTCGATCCCCGGCTTCGACCAGTTCGAGGACGCCTGGGCCGAGCGGGCCCCGCTGGGCTGGAGCCTCACCGACCAGGAGCCCGCCGCCAAGGCCTGCCTGGCGCTGCTCTCCGACTGGTTCCCGGCCACCACCGGCGAGATCGTCCACGTCGACGGCGGCTACCACGCCATCGGTTCCTGACGCTCCCCGCGACGCCCACTGGTCGCCGTCCGCGTGATCTACGCGTCCGGAACAGGGGGCGTCGCCGGGGCGTCCCGGCCGAGGGGCAAGAATGACCCCATGTCGTACGACGCGGTGGTGCTGGTGTCCTTCGGCGGGCCCGAGCGGCCCGAGGACGTGATGCCGTTCCTGCAGAACGTGACCCGGGGCCGGGGTGTGCCTCCTGAGCGGCTGGCCGAGGTCGCCGAGCACTACCAGCACTTCGGTGGGGTGTCCCCGATCAACCAGCAGTGCCGGGACCTCCTGGCCGCCGTCCGCGCCGACTTCGCCGCGCACGGTGTCGACCTGCCCATCTACTGGGGCAACCGCAACTGGGACCCGATGCTCGCCGACACCGTGACCCAGATGCGCGACGACGGGGTCACCCGGGCACTGGCCTTCGTCACCAGCGCGTACGGCGGCTACTCCTCCTGCCGGCAGTACCAGGAGGACATCGCCGCCGCGCGTGCCGCCGTCGGCCCGGAAGCCCCCGTGATCGAGAAGCTGCGCCAGTTCTGGGACCACCCCGGCTTCGTCGAGCCGCACGTCGACGCGGTCCGGGCGGCGCTGGGCCAGCTCGACCAGGCGTTGCGGGACACCACCCGGCTGGTCTTCACCGCCCACTCCATCCCCAACTCGATGGCGGCCAACGCCGGCCCGCACGGTGGCCGGTACGAGGCGCAGCTGCACGAGACCGCCCGGCTCGTCGCCGCGGCCGCCGCACCCGACCTGGGGTACGACCTGGTCTGGCAGAGCCGGTCCGGCCCGCCGCAGGTTCCGTGGCTGGAACCGGACATCAACGACCACCTGGCCGCCCTCGCCCAGAGCGGGACCACCGGTGTGGTGGTCAGCCCGATCGGGTTCGTCTCCGATCACCTGGAGGTCGTGTGGGACCTGGACACCGAAGCGCTGGAGACGGCGAAGCAGCTCGGCCTGGACTTCGTCCGGGCCGGTACGCCCGGCACCGACCCGCGTTTCGTGACCATGGTGCGTGAGCTGGTCACCGAGCGGACCGACCCGGACGGCGCGCAGCTGCGCCGCCGCCTGGGCGAGCTGCCCATGTGGGACACCTGCGCCACCGTCTGTTGCGTGCCGACCCGTCGCCCCTGACCTCTGAGGATCATCATGCATGACCGTAAGCCCGTGCAGAGTTGGCTGACCGACATGGACGGCGTGCTGGTGCACGAGGGCCAGCCGGTGCCCGGCGCGCCGGAGTTCATCAACCGGATGCGCGCCTCCGGCAAGCCGTTCCTGGTGCTGACCAACAACTCGATCTACACCCCGCGCGACCTGACGGCCCGGCTCAGCCGGATGGGGCTGGACGTGCCGGAGGAGTCGATCTGGTCCTCCGCCCTGGCCACCGGCCAGTTCCTCGCCGACCAGCGGCCGGGCGGCACCGCGTACGTCATCGGTGAGGCCGGGCTGACCACGGCGCTGCACGCCGTGGGCTACGTGTTGACTGACTTCGCCCCCGACTACGTGGTGCTCGGCGAGACCCGCACCTACAGCTTCGAGGCGATCACCAAGGCTGTCCGCCTGATCAACGACGGCGCGCGGTTCATCTGCACCAACCCCGACGTGACCGGCCCGTCCGTGGAGGGCGCGCTACCCGCCGCCGGCTCGGTCGCCGCCATGATCTCCAAGGCGACCGGGGTCGAGCCGTACTTCGTCGGCAAGCCCAACCCGATGATGATGCGCTCGGCGCTCAACACCATCAACGCCCACTCGGAGAGCACCGCGATGATCGGTGACCGGATGGACACCGACATCCTGTGCGGCCTGGAGGCTGGACTGGAGACCATCCTGGTGCTCACCGGGATCAGCAGCCGCACCGAGGCGGAGCGTTATCCGTACCGCCCGTCGCGGATCATCAACTCGGTCGCGGATCTGCTCGACGAGATCTGACCTGCCCTCAACCGGCGTTGCAGGGCTCCGGTCAGGGGCGCAGGGGGGCGTTGCAGGCGGCCACCAGCGCCTGCCGGCAGGCTGCGGTCAGGGGGCGGAGTGCCGCGTCCCGTTGCTGCGCCTCGTAGTTGTTGATCGCGCCGCCCGGGGCGGCGTGCCCGGCCAACGCCAGCACTCGGTCGAGCACCGCGGCGCGGGCGAAGAGCCGGCGGGCCCGCGGGTCGAAGCCCGGTGGGAGATCGGTGGTGCCGTCCGGGCGACGGAGCGCGGCCAGCGCACCCGCCAGCTCGGGCCGCCACTGGGCGACGTCGAGGCGGGTCAGCACGGCTGTCGTCTCGGCCAGCGCGGCGGCCAACTCGGCCTCCGCCTCGGCGGCGCCAGGCAACGAGAGTGACGCGGCGGGGGCGTTGGCCGGCAGCGGGTAGACCCGCCACAGCACCGTCTCGAAGCAGTCCCCGGAGCCGGAGGTGTGCGAGCGGACCTCCGGGATCAACCCCAGCCCGCCGGCGACCACCGCCTCACCCGTGACCAGCGCCGCACCGGCGAAGTCGCCGGGGCCGGGCAGACCCCTCGGGTCGCCGGGCGCGGGCAGCACCAGGCGGATCTCGTCCGGGGAGAGCTTGGCCAGGGTGGGCAGCGCGGCACCCAGCGGGACGTCGGTCCAGGTGCCCGGGGCGTCCGCAACGAGGTGTTCCTCGTCGCCGGCGATGGCGTCGGCGACCTCGTCGAAGGGCACCAACCCGGCGCGCCACGCGCGCACCCAGGCAACGAACCGGCTGGACCGGCGCGGCGCGAGTGTGACCGCGCCCGTTGCGGGGGTGGACATGCCGAAAGGGTACGTGGTCACGACCGGCCCTGTCTCGGCTGCCGCTCCGGTCGCCCGGCCTGCCCCCAACTGCCCTGTTCGCCCCGATCCCCGCTCCGGCCCGCTCGTGTCTCCGCGCCCCGGGTCGCGTCGATCATGCAGTGGTGGTGGATGACAGGCACCGGTTGTAGCCGTTTTGTGGAGCACCACAACTGCATGATCGACAGCGGTGGGTGGCGGCTGAGGTTAGGGGTGCGGCGGTCGGGGGGCGGGGCGGTGTGTCGGGGGTGGGGTGGGAGCGGGCTGGGTCTAGCGTGATCGACATGGCGGGGCGATACGGCGAGGACGTGTTGGCGGGCGACTGGCGACGGCGCAAGGTCACCCCCGAGGTGGACGCCGAACCGGATCTCGTGGTCGAGGATGCCGACTCCGGATTCTGTGGAGCGGTGGTGGGCTTCGAGGCCGGCGCGGTGGTGCTGGAGGACCGGCACGGTAAACGGCGCAACTTCCCGCTGCTGCCGGCGGCGTTCCTGCTCGACGGCCGCCCGGTGACGCTGCGCCGCCCCACCCGTGCGCCGGTTCCGGCGGCCCGTCGACGCACTGCGTCCGGCTCGGTCGCCGTGGACAACGTGCGGGCCCAGGTGGCGAAGGCCAGCCGGATCTGGGTGGAGGGCATCCACGACGCCGCGTTGGTCGAGCGGATCTGGGGCGACGACCTACGGATCGAGGGTGTTGTCGTGGAGCCGTTGGACGGCATCGACGCCCTCGACGCCGAGGTACGCGACTTCGGCCCCGGCCCGACCCGACGACTCGGCGTGCTCGTCGACCACCTGGTGCCGGGCAGCAAGGAGAGCCGGATCGTCGCCCGGGTGAACTCGCCGCACGTGCTGGTGACCGGGCACCCCTACGTGGACGTGTGGCAGGCGGTCAAGCCTGCCGCGTTGGGCATCGCGGCCTGGCCGGTCGTGCCGCCGGGGCGGCCGTGGAAGGAGGGGGTCTGCGCGGCCCTCGGGGTCGCCGAGCCGGCGGACATGTGGCGGCACATCCTGTCCCGGGTGAACAGCTTCGCCGACGTGGAGACCCCTCTGATCAACGCCATGGAACGGCTCATCGACTTCGTCACCGAGCCGGCCTGACCGCCTGACCCCCCGGCGGCCGGTCAGGGAACCTCGTCCGGGCTGCGCGTGAAGACGAACGTGGCGATGTCGACCGCCAGCGCCCGTCCGCTGTCGTCGCGCAGCACCGACAGGATCTCGCCGTTCTCCGGGCCGGAACGTCCCCGCCAGCGGTCCGTCCCCTCGGCGGTGAACCGGGTCACCCGCTCACCGCGTACGTGGGCCACCAGGTCACCCGCGTCCCAGCTCAGGTCCATCGAGGTGCCCATCCACCACCAGCGACCGGTCAGCTCGGCCGACCCCGCGTCGGGTGCGGCGGTGGCGGGCCGCCACGGCTGCGGGAGCGCCGGCTCGGCGTCCAGCACCATGGTCAGCAGCTGACGGCCGAGCCCGGTGATCGGGAAGCCGTACGAGTTGGCGAAGCCGACCACAGCGGTGCGGGTGGGTCGGTGCACCACGAGGGCGGCCACGTACCCGGGCATCGAGCCGCCGTGCCCGACGTACACCCGCTCGCCGTCGCGGTAGAGCTCCAGCCCCAGGCCGTGCCCGCCGGTCCAGGAGTCGAGGTCGCTGATCACCACGGGGGCGCACATCTCGGTCAGCGTCTCGGCGGCCAGCACCGACGGGTCGGGGTCGGCCAGGAACGCGGCCCAGCGGCCGAGGTCCTCGATCGTCGACCAGAGCTGCCCGGCGGGAGCCATGGCGCCGGTGTCGGTACGGGGTTCCTCGCGCAGGGTGCCGTGCCAGGGGTGGACGACGTAACCGGGGGCGTACGGCTCGGTGGCCGCGTAGGTGGTGCGGCGCAGGCCCAGCGGGCCGAACACCCTTTCGTCGAGCAGGTCGGCCCAGGGTTTCCCGGTGAGCCGTTCGAGCAGGCCACCGAGGAGCCCGTAGGCCAGGTTGGAATAGTGGTAGGCGGTGTGCGGCGGGTAGGCGATCTTGTCGGCGTTGAGGCCGTCGAGCAGCGTGGCCAGGTCGGCGCCCGCGCTCCGCTCCCACCAGTCGCCCTCGGGTTCGCGTTGCATGCCGCTGGCGTGCCCGAGCAGCTGACGCACTGTGAGCGCGCCCGCCGCGGTGCCGGGCAGGTGCCGTTCCAGCGGGTCGTCGAGGGAGAGCTGGCCGGCGTCACGCAACTGCATGATCAAGGTGGCGGTCATCGTCTTGCTGATCGAGCCCACCCGGTACTGCAGGTCGGCGTCCGGGCGGGGGTGCTCGCCGGCGGTGGCCAGGTGGACCAGCGTGCCGTCGCGGACCACGCCCAGCACCAGTGACGGGGTACGTCCGTCGATCTGCGCCTGGGCGACCTGGGTGTCGATCTGCCGGGCGGTCGCGGGCAGCAGGGTCACGGGGATCTCCTCGTTCGGCCGGTGAATGCGGTGGGCGGCGCTCGTGTCGCCGAGCCTACTGATGATCACGGGTGGGCTGCTCGTGCATTAACGTGTCACCCTTGCGGTGTGGACGCCGTGGTGTGGATCGTTTTGGGTGTGGTGCTGGCCGTCGCCGAGATTTTCACGACGACGCTATTTCTGATCATGTTCGGGGTCGGTGCGTTCGCCGCCGCCGGCGCGGCCGCACTGGGTGCGCCGGTCGCGGTGCAGGCACTGGTGTTCGCTGTGGTGTCGGCGTTGAGCCTGGTGGTGGTCCGACCGGTCATCCGGCGGCACAGCCGCTCCGCGCTGGAGAGCGGCGAGCAGCCGTTCGGCGTGGAGGCGATCGAGGGCTCCACGGCACTGGTGTTGGAACGGGTGGACGCCGAGCACGGTCTGGTCAAGATCGACGGTGAGTTGTGGACCGCCCGGTCGTACGACACGACGCAGACTTTCGAGCCCGGTGAACGGGTTCGGGTGATAAAGGTCCGGGGCGCGACAGCCCTGGTGTGGCAGGACGATGTTTCTTCCGCCGGCGAGTTGCCGGAAGCGAGAGGGTGAACCGATGACGGTCATAGGTGTGCTGATCATCGCGGTGGCGTTGATCGCCGTGATAACGCTGGCCAAGGCGGTGCGGATCGTGCCGCAGCAGCGCCAGGACGTGGTGGAACGGCTCGGCAAGTACAAGCGCACCCTCAACCCCGGCCTCAACCTGCTGGTGCCGTTCATCGACGCGGTGCGTACCAAGGTCGACATGCGGGAGCAGGTGGTCAGCTTCCCGCCGCAGCCGGTGATCACCTCGGACAACCTGGTGGTCTCGATCGACACCGTTCTCTACTTCAAGGTGGTCGACTCGGTTCGGGCGACCTACGAGATCTCCAGCTTCCTTCAGGCCATCGAGCAGTTGACCGTCACCACGCTGCGTAACGTGATCGGCTCGCTCGATCTGGAGCGGGCGCTCACCAGCCGGGACGAGATCAACAGGCACCTCTCGGGCGTGCTGGACGAGACCACCGGCCGCTGGGGCATCAAGGTGACCCGGGTCGAGATCAAGGCGATCGAGCCGCCGGCCAGCATCCGCGACTCCATGGAGAAGCAGATGCGCGCCGAGCGGGACCGCCGCGCGGCGATCCTGACCGCCGAGGGCCACAAGCAGTCGGTGATCCTCACCGCCGAGGGTGACAAGCAGTCGGCGGTGCTGCGCGCGGACGGCGACCGGCAGGCCCGGATCCTGCAGGCCGAGGGCCAGGCGAAGGCGATTCGGACGGTCTTCGACGCGATCCACCAGGCGAACCCGAGCCAGAAGGTGCTCGCCTACCAGTACCTGCAGGCCCTGCCGCAGATCGCCCAGGGCAGCGCCAACAAGGTCTGGATCGTCCCGGCCGAGCTGACCAAGGCCCTGGAGGGCATGGGTGGCGCGCTGGGCGGGCTGAGCCAGATGGTGGGTGACCTGCCCGCACCGGAGGCAGCCGAACACGCGAGCCAGGTCGAGCGGGAGGCTGCGGCGGCGGCGCAGGCGGCGGCGGACGCTGCCCAGCAGATCCACGACGAGGTACGCGTCGCCGAGGCGCAGGCCACCGGCAGCAAGGGGCCGCAGGGGCTGCCCGCGCCGGAGCCGGTGTCCCCGACCAGCCTCGTCGAGGACCCGGCCGACCAGCGCGAGCGCGGCTGATCCGATACGCCGGCCGCTCGGTCGGCTAAATACGAGAAAGACTCATGGGGCGCTCCGACGCCTGCCACGATCGGTCCTAGGACGGGTGGTGACCAGGCAATCGGGGCGCCCCGGCGCGTCGGTGCACCGCTCGACGACGAGCGAGGTGACGCATGAAGGATCCGGCGAAGCGGATGTGGTCCTCGGCCCCGGTGCCCGGCGCGCACGACCCGGTCGCCCCGCTGGGCTCCCGGCGCAGCGGTGGTGGGTTCGGCGTACTGCCCTTCGTCGGCGAGCCGACCCCGGGCGCCCCCGCCACGAACGCCACCTGGGCCTGGTCGATACGTCGGTTCGCGCGGGCGGCGGTCTGGCTGCTGCCCGCGTACGCCATCCTCTACGGCGCGGTGGCGATGGCCAGCGACGGAGGGGTGGGCAACGACCCCTATCCGGCCAACGGCCGGGCGGTCTACCTGATCGGCTGGGTGGCCGCGGTCTGGCTCGGCCTGCTCGCGCTGCTGGCGCTCACCGGGCTGCTGGCCGCGACCCGCAGCCGCCGGGTGGCCGCGGCCGGGTTGCTGGTCAGCATCGCCGGCACCGTGCTGATGCTGCCGTTCGCCGGGTTCGAGGAGCAGACGCCCGTCTTCGGTGCCACCGCGCGGTCGCTGGTCCTGCTCGGCGCTACGTTCTACAGCGCGGGCTGGTTCCTCACCGGGTGGGCGGTGGCCCGCTCGGGCACCTTCAGCCTCGGCGACGGCGTCATGCTGATCATCGCCGCGCCGCTGCTCGGCCTCGGTGGTGCCCTGATCGGCTCGTTGCAGACCTTCGGCGCGATCTTCGTGCTGATCGCCGGCATCGGCATCGGCTACCGCTCCGGCCGCCTGATGCCCCGCGAAACCGCCAGAGACGCCGCCAGCGCCAGCCTGAGCACCCCAAACCCCTAACCCCACCCCACCCCGGGGTCCCACCTCCCGCCTCCCGCCCGCCGCCCCGCGCCGGTTGCCCCGCGCCCGTTGATCATGAAGTTGTTGCGTGCGACCTCGGCGTGTCCTGGCAATAACTTCATGATCAACCAGGGTGGGGCGGGGTGCGGGGTGGGGGCGGGGACAGGGGATTGGCTGGTGGGGGGCCGTGAAGTTGCTGACAATCCGGCTGTGGGGGTGGTCGGTTGGCGGCTTTCGTGGCAATCCTGGGGAGCATGGCCGCCCCTCGCTCGCCGCTGTCGCGGCTGTTCACAGTGCTGCTCGCCGGCGTGTTGGCCGGGCTCGTCCTGGCAGTCGCCGCACTGCCGGGCAACCTGCTGCTCGGGCTCACCGCCCGCTCCGCGCTCGGGTCGTACGCCGCGTTGCCGGCCTCGCTGAAGACCCCGGCCACGCCGCAGCGTTCGTACCTCTACGCCAACGACGGCAAGACGCTGATCACCACGTTCTACGACGTGAACCGCACCGATGTACCCCTGTCGGAGATCGCTCCGGTCATGCGGCAGGCGATCGTGGCGGCCGAGGACCGGCGCTTCTACGACCACGGTGGTGCGGACCTGCGCGGCCTGGCCCGGGCGCTGGTGGCCAACGTCAAGGGTGGCGGCACCGAGCAGGGCGGCTCGACGCTGACCATGCAGTACGTCCGTAACGTGCTCAAGACCGACCCCACCCGCACCGCCGAGGAGCGCGCCGCCGCCACCGATCCCACAGTGGGCCGCAAGATCCAGGAGATCCGGTACGCGAGCGCGCTGGACAAGAGCCTCGGCAAGGACGAGATCCTCGACCGGTACCTGAACATCGCCTACTTCGGTTCCGGCGCGTACGGGATCGCGGCGGCCAGCCAGCGGTACTTCGGCAAGCCTCCGGCGCAGTTGACCCTCGCCGAGTCGGCTCTGTTGGCCGGTCTGGTGCAGTCCCCGGACGCCTACAGCCCGATCAGCGGCGACAAGGACGAGGCGCTGACCCGCCGGTCGTACGTGCTGGACTCGATGGTCGCCACCAACGCGATCACCGCAGCGCAGGCCGCCCAGGCCAAGGCCGAGCCGCTGGCCCTGCGCCCCACCGCCCAGCCCAACGGCTGTACCGCCGTCTCCCAGGGCCACGACGACTGGGGCTACTTCTGCGACTACCTGCGCCAGTGGTGGCTGACCCAGCCGGCCTTCGGGGCGACCGTCGCGGAGCGTGAGCAGGCACTGCGTTCGGGCGGCTACACCGTGGTCACCTCGCTGGACCCGAAGATCCAGGCCACCGCGCAACAGCAGGCCACAAAGGTCTACGGGTACGACAACAAGCGCGCCCTGCCGATCGCGGCGGTCCAGCCCGGGACCGGGCGGGTGTTGGCGATGGCGGTCAACAGGCACTACAGCCTCGCCGACAACCCGGCCGGGCAGGCGAACTACCCGAACACCGTCAACCCGTTGATCTCCGGCGGAGCCAGCGTCGACGGATACCAGGCGGGTTCCACGTTCAAGATGTTCACCATGCTCGCCGCACTGGAGTCGGGCCGTACCCTCTCCACCGGTTTCGACGCGCCCGCCAAGCTGCCCACCCGGTACCCCGCCGAGGGGTCGGGCAGCTGTGACGGTCACTGGTGCCCGGCGAACGCCAACCCGGACTGGATGGACGGGTACCGGATGATGTGGGACGGCTTCGGCCGCTCGGTGAACACCTACTTCGTCTGGCTGGCCGAGCAGGTCGGCCAGGACAAGGTGGTCCAGATGGCGCAGCGGCTCGGCATCACGTTCCGCGCCGACTCGGACGCCAACTTCGCCAAGAACAACGCCGCGAACTGGGGCTCGTTCACTCTGGGAGTGGCGGCCACCACCCCGCTCGACCTGGCCAACGCGTACGCGACGGTGGCCGCCGAGGGCACCTACTGCACGCCGGTGCCGGTGGTCTCGGTGACCGGCGCGGACGGCACGAAGGTGCCGGTGGGGCAGCCGTCCTGCAAGCGGGTGCTCGACGCCGACGTCGCCCGTGCCGCGACCGACGCGGCGCGCTGCCCGGTGGGTCAGCAGTCGGCGTTCGGGCAGTGCAACGGCGGCACCGCCACCGGTGTGAACGGCATCCTCGACGGCCGACCGGTGGCTGGTAAGACGGGTAGCTCGGAGCAGAACTCCACCGAGACGTTCGTCGGCTTCACCCCGCAGGTCGCGGTGGCCGGTATCGCCGCGAACCCGGACGACCCGGCCGACTCGGTGGGGTCAGCGGTGCAGGCCAAGGTGATCGACGCGGTGGCCCGGGTCATCGCCACCGCAGTGAAGGGCCAACCGGAGAAGGCGTTCGTCGCACCGAGCCGTGAGCTGGCCGGCGACGCGCGCCGCCCGGTGGAGCGCCCCGCCGTCCCGGAGCGTCAGCAGGAGCCCACCCAGGACCCCCGCTCAGCCCTCCAACGCTGGCTCGACCGCCGCGGCTGACCACCCACCCCGCCCCGCCCGCCCCCGCCCGCCCCGGGCCGGGCCGGGTGCAGGGCGCGGGGCGCGGGGTGGGGTTAGCGGTCTCGGCGGCGGGGGCGGTAGCTCGCGAGCGTCGACGGGAGGCCGCGGCGGATGATTCCGGCCCAGTCGGTGTCGCCGCGTAGCACCGCCGCGGCGGTCTTGCGGGCCTGCTCGACGGTGAAGTGCGGTGGCAGCATCAGCTCCGCCGGGTCGACCAGGGCGTTGATCACCACCGGCCGGTCGGCGGTGAGCGCCCGGTCCCAGACGTCGCGCACCTGATCCGGTGAGTCGATCAACTCGCCGTGCAGCCCGAGCACCTCCGCCCACTGGTGGTAGGCGATGTCCGGCAACTGCTGGCTGTCCGGGAACATCGGCGTCCCCTCGGTGGAGCGCTGTTCCCAGCTGACGAACGCCAGATCCCGGTTGTTGAGGACCAGCACCACGAAGCGCGGGTCGGCCCAGCTGCGCCAGTACTTCGCCACGGTGATCAGCTCGTTGACGCCGTTCATCTGCATGGCGCCGTCACCGATCAGCGCGACCAGCGGCCGGTCCGGGTGGGCGAACTTGGCGCTCAGCGCGTACGGCATGGCGCCGCCCATGGACAGCAGCGTGCCGGAGAGGCTGGCCAGCATGCCGGGGCGTACCTGGATGTGTCGGGCGTACCAGGCGGTGGTGGTGCCGCAGTCGACGGCGAGCAGCACGTCGTCGGGCAGCCGTTCGTTCAGGGTGTGGAAGAGCAACTGCGGGTTGACCGGGTCGGCGGCCTGTTCGGCCAGGTCGTGTTGCACCCGACGCCACGCCGAGGTGGCCTCGGTGACCTCCGTCCGCCAGGCGGTCGGTCCGGGGCCGGGGCCCAGCTCGTTCAGCAGGGCCCGCAGCGTGGGGCGGGCGTCGCCGGTCAGGTTCACCTCCGTCGGGTAGCGCAGCCCGAGCTGGGTGCCGTCCAGGTCGATCTGGACCGCGCGGGCCTGCCCGGGTCGCGGGTAGAACTCCGAGTACGGCATGTTGCTGCCCACGATCAGCAGCCGGTCGCAGCCGCTCATCAGCTGCCAGCTCGGTCGGGTGCCGAGCAGCCCGATCGCGCCGGTCACCCACGGCTCGCGATGGTCGACGGCGGTGAAGCCGAGCAGTGCGGTGGCCACGCCGGCCCCGAGCCGATCAGCGATCTCGCGGACCTCGTCGCGTGCGCCGAGGGCACCCTGGCCGACCAGCATGGCCACCCGCTGCCCGCCGCGCAGGACCTCGGCCGCCCGGCGTACGTCCGCCTCCGGTGGCACCGTCGGCGTGCTGCTCGGCGCGTTGCTGGTCTGGTAGTAGCCGTGCGCGTGGGGCGGGTTCGGGACGGCCGGCTCGTCCTGGATGTCGAGAGGCAGGATCAGGGCGGTCACGGTACGCCGGGCCAGCGCCGTGCGGCACGCCCGGTCGACCAGGTGACGTACCTGTGCGGGGTTGTCGAGTTGGGCCAGGAACGCTGCCGCCACGTCCTTGTAGAGGGCGAGCAGGTCGACCTCCTGGTAGTAGCCGCCGCCCTCGGCGGTGGTCGCGGTGTGCCCGACCAGGGCGATCACCGGTTGGTGGTCGAGCTTCGCGTCGTACAGGCCATTGAGTAGATGGATGGCGCCCGGCCCGCTGGTGACCAGAGCGCAGCCCAGCGGACCGCCGCCGTACTTGACGTGCGCGGAGGCGGCGAAGCCGGCGGTCTCCTCGTGGCGGACCTGGATGAACTGGGCTCGTCCGTTCGTGCGTTGCAGCGCGGAGGTGAGGCCGTTGATGCCGTCGCCGGGGTAGCCGAAGTAGCGGTGCACGCCCCAGCTGAACAGTCGCGACACGATGTGGTCCGCGACGGTCGGACGCCGGGGCAGGGCACCCGCTTCGCCCGGGGTGGTGTCGGCTGCGCTCACCTGGCTGGTCCTTCCCGTCACGTCCGTTGCCTGCCGGTCATTCCCCTTCTTCTTCGGACAAAACGCCTCATCGGGCGGGCCTTGGAGCGCGCTGCTCCGCGTCCGGCAGAATCGTCGGGTGCCCGTCCACCAGATCACCGACCCCGACGACGACCGGATCGCCGACTACCGGGCGCTCACCGACGTCGAGCTGCGCACCCGTTGGGAACCACCGCACGGCCTGTTCATCGCCGAGGGGGAGCTGGTGCTGCGCCGGGCGCTGCGCGCGGGCTACCCGGCCCGGTCGTACCTGGTCGACGCCAAGCGGGCCGACCAGCTCGCCGACCTGGACACCGGCGACGCCCCGGTCTACGCCGCGACCCAGGATGTGCTGCAACGGGCCACCGGTTTCCACGTACACCGGGGGGTGCTGGCGTCGTTCCACCGCCGGCCGCTGCCGACGGCGGCCGAGGTGCTCGCCACCGCGCGCCGGGTCGTCGTCCTGGAGGACGTGAACAACCACACCAACCTGGGCGCGATCTTCCGGGGCGCCGCCGCGCTCGGTGTCGACGCGGTGCTGCTGTCGCCGACCTGCGCCGACCCGCTCTACCGGCGCAGCGTCCGGGTCAGCATGGGTGAGGTCTTCGCCATGCCGTACGCGAAACTCGACCGCTGGCCGGAGGGTCTGGACCAGGTGCGAGAGGCCGGCTTCACGGTGCTCGCGATGACGCCCGCGCCGGACGCCGTACCGATGCAGCGGTTGACCCCGGCGCAGCGTGAGCGGGCCGCGTTGCTGCTCGGCGCCGAGGGGCCGGGCCTCACCGCGGCGGCGCAGGCCGCCAGCGACGTGCGGGTGGTCCTTCCGATGCGGCGCGGCGTGGACTCGTTGAACGTCGCCGCCGCGGCGGCCGTCGCGTTCTGGGAGCTGGGGCGCGACGACGCGCCGGTCGACGGCGGGTAGACCACATCGGCTTGCATGGCCATGCGTTCTATTGCATAATTTTCCCCGTGTCCAAGGTTCTCACCTCCCTGCCCACCGGCGAACGTGTCGGCATCGCCTTCTCCGGCGGCCTCGACACCTCGGTCGCGGTCGCGTGGATGCGCGACAAGGGCGCCATTCCCTGCGCCTACACCGCCGACATCGGCCAGTACGACGAGCCCGACATCGCCTCGGTGCCCGGTCGTGCGCTCAGCTACGGCGCCGAGCTCGGCCGCCTGGTCGACTGCCGCGCCGCCCTGGTCGAGGAGGGCCTCGCCGCGTTGACCTGCGGCGCCTTCCACATCCGCACCGGCGGTCGGGCCTACTTCAACACCACTCCGCTGGGTCGCGCCGTGACCGGCACCCTGCTGGTGCGGGCGATGGTCGCCGACGACGTGCAGATCTGGGGCGACGGCTCGACCTTCAAGGGCAACGACATCGAGCGGTTCTACCGGTACGGCCTGCTGGCCAACCCGATGCTGCGCATCTACAAGCCGTGGCTCGACACCGCCTTCGTCACCGAACTGGGTGGCCGTAAGGAGATGTCCGAGTGGCTGCTGGAGCGCGGCCTGCCCTACCGCGACAGCACCGAGAAGGCGTACTCGACCGACGCCAACATCTGGGGCGCCACGCACGAGGCGAAGACCCTGGAGCACCTCGACACCGGCATCGAGACGGTCAACCCGATCATGGGCGTCCGGTTCTGGGACCCATCGGTGGAGATCCCGACCGAGGACGTCACAGTCGGTTTCGACCAGGGTCGCCCGGTCACGATCAACGGCAAGGAGTTCGGCAGCGCCGTCGACCTGGTGCTGGAGGCCAACGCCATCGGCGGCCGGCACGGCCTGGGCATGTCGGACCAGATCGAGAACCGGATCATCGAGGCCAAGAGCCGAGGCATCTACGAGGCGCCCGGGATGGCGCTGCTGCACTACGCGTACGAGCGGCTGGTGAACGCCATCCACAACGAGGACACCCTGGCGAACTACCACAACGAGGGTCGCCGCCTCGGTCGGCTGATGTACGAGGGCCGCTGGCTGGACCCGCAGGCGCTGATGCTGCGCGAGTCGTTGCAGCGGTGGGTTGGCACGGCGGTCACCGGCGAGGTGACGTTGCGGCTGCGCCGGGGCGAGGACTACTCGATCCTGGACACCACCGGCCCGTCGTTCAGCTACCACCCCGACAAGCTGTCCATGGAGCGCACCGAGGACTCGGCGTTCGGCCCGTCGGACCGGATCGGCCAGCTCACGATGCGCAACCTGGACATCGCCGACTCGCGGTCGAAGCTGGAGCAGTACGCCTCCCTCGGCCTGGTCGGCGGCGGAAACCCGCAGCGGATGATCGGGGCCGCGCAGGCCGCCTCCACCGGGTTGATCGGTGCGATGCCCGAGGGCGGCGCGGAAGCCATCGCGTCCCGGGGCGTCGCCTCGCCGGAGGACGCGGCCCTCGACCGCGCCGCGATGGAGTTCGGCGTCGACTGAGCCCTTCTACCACGCCGCCAGGCCGGGGCAGCCCACGCCGCCGCCCCGGCTCGCGTCGCCGGCCGCTGTTCGAGATCCGGCGTCACGGACGGTAGCGTGGCGGCCGTGTTCCCTACCGTCCGTGAGGTCCTCGCCCTGGGCCCGGTCCGCCACGGCGCGCCACGCGTCGTCGCCGGCGACGAGGGGCTGGACCGACCCGTCCGCTGGGTGCATGTCGCCGAGGTGCCGGACATCGCCACCCTGCTCGGCGGTGGCGAACTGGTGCTCACCACCGGCATCGGTCTGCCCGGGGACGACGCCGGGTTGCGGGCGTTCATCGGCGATCTCGCCGACGTCGGGGTCTCCGGGCTCGTCGTCGAGCTGGGCCGCCGGTACGTCAGCGGTGTGCCCCGGGTGATGGCCGCCGCCGCCGAGCGGCGTGGGCTGCCCCTGGTGGAGCTGCGCCGGGCCACCCCGTTCGTCCGGATCACCGAGGCGGTGCACGCGCTGATCGTCGACGCGCAGCTCACCGAGCTGCGGGCCACCGAGGAGATCCACCAGCGGTTCAACGACCTGTCCGTGGAGGGCGCCGACGCCGCCGAGGTGATCCGACAGGCCGCCGAGCTGTCCGGCTGCCCGGTGGTGCTGGAGAACCTGTCCCGGCAGGTGCTCGGGTACGACCCGGCGGGGGAGAGCGCAGAGCTGCTGCTGGACGGCTGGGAGCAGCACTCCCGCCGGATCCGCCCGGCCGGGCGGACCGCGTACGACCCGGACAGCGGCTGGCTGGTGACCACCGTCGGCGCCCGGGGGCAGGACTGGGGTCGGCTGCTGCTGCGCTGGCCGGCCAGCGGCGACGTGCCCAGCGCCCAGGCCGTCGAACCGAGCGCGGGCTCGCCCACCCGGCTCACCATCCTGATCGAGCGGGCCGCGTCCACCCTCGCGCTGGGCCGGCTGATCCGCCGCGACGCCGAGGGCCTGGAACGGCAGATCCACCGCACCCTGCTCACCGCGCTGCTCGACCACTCCCGCCCGGTGGACGAGGTGGGACTGCGGGCCAAGGCGCTCGGCGTGGTGCTCGACCGGCGGCACCTGGTCGGCGTGATGGTCCGGCACCGCGCAGACGACCCCGCCGGGGAAGTTGGCCCCGAGGCCGGCCAGGCCCGGCTACGTGATCTCTCCGAGGCCGTCGGCCAGGCCCTGCGGGAGGCGAAGCTGACCGCGCTGACCAGCGCCGTCGACGACAACTCGGTGGGCGTGCTGCTGGCCCTGCCAGACCCGGCCGCCGAGGACCGCGCGCTGTCCGCGTTCGCCAGCGCCCTTCGCCAGGTACGCCTCGACGCCGGCGCCGGCCGGACGGGACCCGGCGTCGACGTGTCCCGCTCCTCCTCGGGCGCGGAGCCGTCCCGCGCGGCTCCCGGTGTCGAGGCCGCTCGGGTGGGTGTCGAGGGGGCCCGGGGTGCTGGTCCGGGTGCCGTGATCGTGGCCGCTGGGTCCCGGGTGAGCACCCTGCGGGAGGCCCGCAGGTCGCTCGTGGAGGCACGGCAGGTCGCCGAGGCGGCCCGACGGGACCGGCGTGACCTGCCGATCTTCCGGCTCCCGCACGTCGGGCTGGCCGGTCTGCTGCACCTGCTGCGCGACGAGCCCCGCCTGCAGACGTTCGTGGAACGCGAACTCGGCGCCCTGCTGGAGTACGACGCCCGGCACCCGAGGGAGCGGCTGCTGGACACCCTGCGCGCCTACCTGGAGCAGGGGCGCAACAAGTCCGCAGCCGCTGCCGCCGCCCACCTGTCCCGACCGGCCTTCTACGAACGCCTGGCCCGCATCGCCCGCGTCCTCGACGTGGACCTCGACTCGGTAGAGGCCGCCCTCTCCCTACACGTGGCCCTGCTGGCCCTGGACGCAGTCCGAACCCCGTAACCCCCGCGCCCACCCACCCCTCACGCCGCGCCCCCCACGCGGCGATCTTGCATTTTCTGCTGGAACAAAACCTCAAAAAGACGGCATATCGACAACACAAAGTGCAAGATCGGCGAGGACGGAGGGGTGCGGGGCGCGCGGGGTGCGCGGGGTGCGGGGGTGGGGTGTGGGGGTGGGGTTAGGTTGCTAGGGCGTTTAGGGCTTTTGCGTAGGTTGGGGGGATGTGGTTGGGGCCGCCGGGGGTGAAGACGTCCGAGTGGGCCACCGAGGACCAGGCCGTCTCCGGGACGGCGTCGACGAGGGCCTGGATCACCGGGGCGTCGCGCCACTGCTCCTGCTCGGCGAGCAGGCCGAGGGCCACCACCGACTCCTCGACCTCACCGACGCACTCGAACGGCTTGTGCCCGTCCACGCCCAGCAGCTCGCGGTAGCCGGGGATCTGCGACTCGTCGGCCAGCAGGTCGCCGCCGAAGATGTGGGTGACCCGCTCCCGCGGCATGAACGGCGCCATGGCCAGGAAGACGAAGCGACACTTCGGGCAGTCCCGGCACCAGCGCTCACTCGCGTCGCGCAGCTTGAACGCCTGGTTGCAGCTGGTCACCACGTCGTCGTACCGGGTGAACTCGGCGAACAGCCGGGCGATGTGCAGCTCGGACAGCGAACGCAGCAGGGAGAAGTACGGGTCGGTCAGGCCGGCGTGCTCGGCCAGCGACGCCCGCAGCAGCCCTTCCGCCTCGACGCCCTTGGACCACTGGTGGTTGATCTCGTGGCCGTTCCAGACCAGGTTCGGGTCGGACGCCGAACGCTCGTTGGACATCACCACCGGGCCCAGCCCGTGCAGGACGGCGGTGGCCACCGCGATCAGGGAGTTGATGGCGGTGACCGGGATGTGCCCGTTCAGCGCGCCGGCGGCGTTCAGGTCGAACAGCACCGGGTCGATGCGCCGCCGGGCAGCGAGGGGAACCAGCCCGGACGCCTCGTTGACGGCGACGATCACGTGGTTCGGGTTGACCGAGAATGGCACCGGGTCCAGTTCGGCGCGGCGCAGCGCCTCCAGGCTGACGATCGAGTCCTTACCGCCGCCGACTGCCGAGAGCGGGCGACGGTCCGAGTCGTCGTACACCCGGGCCGGCGTCACCACACCGGTTGGCACTTCGGGGCGCAGGTCGAGCACGTGCGGCAGTTGGTTGCGGTACGCGTACTCGGCGAGGCCCCTGGTGTAGACGGCCGTGACGTAGTCGACGGTGGCCGCGCCCAACGGCGTCGGCAGCACGAGCCGGGGCGGCGCGGCGGCCTTGTAGTAGCTGACCCCGGCGACGAGGTGGAGCACCTCCAGCACCCGGTTGAGGGTCGCCACCGTCTCGTCGGAGGGCGGTTCCGCCGGCAGCGGGAGCGTGATCACCTCGGTGAACCGCTGCTCGCCGGCCGGGCCGGTCAGGGCGTAGTCGAACAACACCTCGCCGGTGGCGAAGTCGATCGAGTAGGACGGGAAGGTGAAGGCGTCCATCCGCCGGAGCTGCTCGTTGGGCACACGCCATACTAGGCCCTGGTTCGTCCGGCCGTGTCCGGACCGGGCCCTGCCAGCCGCCGCCGTGACCCCCGAGGAGACACCAGTGCGCCTGTCTGACCTGCGCGGACGTACCGTCGCCGTCTGGGGCGCCGGTCGGGAGGGCCGGGCCGCTGTGACAGCGATCGCCGCCCACGGCCCGGCCGACCTGGTCGCCGTGGACGACAGCGCGAACTTCCTGTCGCTGCCGTGGGAAGGCCCCCTGGCCGAGGCGGCGCCGCTGGTCACCGGCGAGGCGGGCTTCGAACGGCTGGCCGCCGCCGACGTGGTGGTCCGGTCCCCGGGCGTGCCCCAGACCCACCCGTGGCTGGTCGAGCTGCGCCGCCGCGGGGTCATGGTGACCCAGGGCACCGCGTTGTGGATGGCCGACCACGCCGCGCGCACCGTCGGGGTCACCGGCAGCAAGGGCAAGAGCACCACCTCCAGCCTGATCAGTCACCTGCTCACCGCGATGGGGCGACCGAACGTCTTCGGCGGCAACATCGGCGTGCCGACCCTGGACCTGCCGGAGGCGGAGCTGTACGTGTTGGAGCTGTCCAGCTACCAGTGCAGCGACCTCACCGACTCGCCGCGGGTGGCGGTGGTCACCGCGCTCTTCCCCGAGCACCTGGACGCGCACGGCGGGGAGCGGGAGTACTACCGGGACAAGCTCAACCTGCTCGCCCACGACCCGCAGACGATCGTGGTCAACGGTGGCGATCCCCGGCTGGCGGCGGAGCTTGGTGAGCTGCCGGCGGTCCGCGCAGGAAGCCCCGACACCACCCACGTCGCCACCGGCTCCGACGGTACGCAGTGGTTCCACTTCGGTGACCAGCCGCTCTTCCCGCGCGCGGTGCTGCCGCTGGTCGGCCGGCACAACGAGGGCAACCTCTGCGTCGCGCTCGCGGTCCTCGACGCGCTCGGCGTGGACGTGGTGGCCGGTAAGGACCACCTCGCCATCGCGGTCGCCGAGTTCCAGGGGCTGGCCCACCGGCTCACCGAGATCACCGACCCGTCCGGGCTGACCTTCGTCGACGACACCCTCGCCACCAGCCCGTACGCGGCCATGCACGCCATCGACGCGTACGACGGGCGGCCGTTGACGGTGATCGTCGGCGGCAACGACCGGGGTCTGGACTACACGCCGTTGGCCGAGCACCTGGCCGAGCGGGAGCTGACCGTGATCGGGATTCCGGACAGCGGCACCCGGATCGTCGAGGTGCTCGCCGGCCTGCCGAAGGTGCGTACCGAACTGGTCGACGACCTGGTGGACGCGGTTCGGCTGTCCCGCGAGGTGACCCCGGCCGGCGGGGTGGTTCTGCTGTCCCCGGCCGCGCCCAGCTACGGCCGGTTCCGCAACTTCGAGCACCGCTCCGAGGTGTTCGCGCAGGCGGTCGCCGACACCGCCCGCTGACTCACCCCCGGTCGGCCGGGCTGGGGTCCGGTGACTGCATCCCTGGCAGCAGCATGGTGTCGGCGGCGTCCTCGTCCTCGGGCGGAGCGGGTGCCGCGGGTTCCGTTGGGGCCCGGGTGGGAGGGTGGTCCTTGTCCGGAGTCCAGGCGAAAGCGAGTGCTCCGCCGAGGAGAGCCAGCAGCATTCCGACCACGAAGCCGCCCAGGTTCGAGGTCAACCAGGAGACCAGCCCGAGCACCAGCGAGACCACGGCGTAGAAGACCCGCTGCTGCGGGGCGGTGATCAGCAGTACGCCGCAGATCACGAGGATGGTGGGTACCAGGTATGCGGCGAGCCCCTGCGGTCCGATGTGCAGCAGCACCCCGAGGGGCGCGCGCAGGGTCGCCAGCATCTCGGCGCCTCCGAGGGTGATCAGCACGGCGGCGCTGAATGGGCGGGCCCGCCGCCAGCCCGACCCCGGATCTGCCACCGCCCGGGCCGGCA
>NZ_JBEZEH010000004.1:0-32203 GCF_040648775.1 Micromonospora sp. NPDC049089 | reverse complement strand
CCGCGACGGGCCCCGGGCCGACGCGCGGGGGGGCGCGCCCGGCCCGGCCCGCCCCCCCCCCCCCCCACCGCCCGCGGGACCCGCGGACGGCCGGCGCCGTTTGGTGTTGTTCGCTGCTCACGTCAGCACCCGTCGGGGGTGAACGCCATGCGCAGGTTGGGCAGGTTGAAGACGGCCGCGGTGGTGGCGTAGTTGTTCTGCCGCAGGTTCTTGATGATGATCGAGTCCGCCTGCTGGGAGAAGACGCCGGGGTTGCCCTTCACACCGGGCACCTTGTCCAGGGTGCTGGCGTCCTGCCCGATGTCGATGTTCGTGAAGGAGGCGTTGCCGGCGATCTCGTCGCCGTCGACCACCAGGGTCCGTGCGGTGACAGGTGTGTCGCCGCCGCCGGCGGTGATCTTCAGGAAGACGCCGCCGAGGTTGATGCTCTGGCAGAGGTTGCTCAGCTCCGCCCTGTCGATCGCCGAGACCATCACCAGGACCTGTCCGCCGGTGTCGCCCTGGTTGGGGCTGTCCGGGATCATCTGGTCGAGGGTGGCGAACTGCTCGAACCCGGTGCCGCTGAGACTGTCGGCGGTGACGGTGAACGGCATGCCCGAGATGGCGAACTGCGCGCCCAGCACGCCCTGGGCGGTGAGCATGATCATGCCAGCGGCGCCCGCCACGACGATGCCGAACGTGGCGGCGAACCGGCGCCAGCGCACGCCACTGCGCGGCGGGCCGGGTGCGATTGGTGTTGTTTCCTCCGACATGGCGGCTCCCCTTAAGATCAATCCATCGGCGACAATGGGAATTGCATCTCTGGCCCGCCCTTGTAGGGCGCAGAGCCGAAGTTACCGCCGAGTAAAGGGGAGGTCAACGGCATGTGGCGGCCATTTAGGCGGTATTTGTTAAATGCGGCCAAGGTGAAAAACCGCTGCGGTTTCCGACCGTGTGATCAGGAGTGGTGGGTCGGTGCGCATGGAGCGGTCGTACTCGGACCGTCGTCCGGCCTGATCGGCCGGGTCGCCTGAATCGCACCCTCGGTGCCCAGGAATGGTGCCATGGCCGCGTAGGTGAGCACCGGCAGCAGTTGCGGCAACTCCGCCGTCCGGCCCCGCGCCACACGGCCGCGGACGGTGGCGTAGATGCCGCCGACCACCGTGGACACCAGCTCGTCGCGGTCCACGTCGGCGAGCGCGGGCCCCGAGCCGGCGTCGGCGAAGAACCGGCGGAAGCTGTTGAGCAGCGCGTCGCGCTCGCGGCGGGCATCGGGGCCGGCGGCGTCGACCTCGACGAGCGCCATCCGGGCGAACGCCGGCACGCTCGCCAGCACCTCCAGCAGGGTGCGCAGCGCGGCGCGTGCCGCGTCCGGCCAGGTCGGGCCGGCCTCGCGGTAGGCGCTTTCCATCAGCTGTGACACCACGGCGATCCCGTGCCGGTACGCGGCGAGAAAGGCATCCTCCTTGCCGGTGAACAGGGCGTAGAAGGCTGGCCGGGTCACGCCGGCGGCGTGGCAGATGTCGCTGACCCGGGCGTTGCCGTAGCCCTTTGTCGCCACCTCGTGCACGAGCCCGTCGAAGAGGCGGTCGCGCTGGGTGGCGGCCACGACCTCTGCGGAGACCCGTCGCGGGCCGCGCTTGATCGCGCGGTCCGGGTCACGGCCCGGGCGTGCGCCCGGCAAGGGCGCCGGCACCGACTGAGGGTGGCTCTGCGTGGTCAACTCATTGACCCCCTTTGATTCGTTGACTTTGCGATCCTCCGGGGTTTATAACTTTCCTCACGCTCAGTTCGCTCCCCGTCACCTTTGGTGATCACCCCGGGTGGTCACCCCGACTCGTCGAAGGAGGGCTCGATGGCTGTCATTATCGCCGAACACGAACGCTCTCCCAATGCCGGAAAGGCGCAGGTGACGCGGCTACGCCGCAGTGCACCACGCCGACCCGCCCGCTGACCCGCGGCACCCCCCTCACCCGCGCCCTCACCCGGCGCCTCCTCCACCACCACCGTCCACGTCGGACGGCCACAATCGCCGCCCGGCGCGCCCGGCGGTGACCGCCTGCGCGGTCCGCTCGTTCCCGTCCCACCACCGAAAGGAAGCACCATGCCCAGGTACGGAAAGATCGGCGGGGGCCTCGTCGCCCTCGCGCTGCTGACCGGTCTCGTAGCCGCCCCGCCAGCCTCCGCAGACCCGTCGGCCGCGCTCGCCGGCAACGTCCTGACCTATCCAACGGCCGGCGGCACCGCCGTGGCCGTCAACGACGTCATCCAGGCCAGCCTCAAGACCGGCACCAACGCCACCTTCTACAACTCCACGTCGGGCACCACCGGCATCAAGTGCGCCGCATCCGCCTTCAGCGCCAAGGTGCTCACCAACCCGACCGCCCCGGGCACCGCCACCGAGAGCCTCACCGCCCAGAGCTTCGGCACCTGCACCACAAACGTGTTCGGCACCACCGGAGTGCAGAGCATCGCCCTCAACAACCTGCCGTACGCCACCTCCGTCACCAGCGCCGGCGTCGTCAAGATCTCCGGCACCACGGCGGCGCCGGTCCAGAGCACCGTCGTGCTGAACTCGCTGCTCGGCGCGATCACCTGCGTCTACCGGACCAGCACCAACAGCCTCACCGGTGCGGCGGCCAACGCCACCAACTCGATCACCTTCGCCAACCAGCCGTTCACCAAGTTCTCCGGCCCGTCCCTCTGCTTCGGCACCGCGTACTTCTCGGCGACGTACTCGCCGGTGCGCGACAGCAGCAAGGGCAACGCCGCCGTCTACGTGAACTGACCACGTTCCACCGGGCCGGTGCGCGGCGACAGACCGTGCGCCGGCCCTCGACCGTGCGCGGGTCAGCCGGCGGCCAGCGCCGCGTGCAGGGCGCGCATCGAGCGGATCGCCGACCGGATCTCCTGCAGGTAGCGCCCCGGGGTGAGCGTCTGTTCGGGCAGCACCGCCAGGTCGGCGAGCGTCGGGTCCACCCCGACCGTGTCGATGGCACACCCGTACGGCACGGCCAGGGTGCGCAGCGCGTCGCAGTGTTGGAACGGCACGTAGATCGGTGCGGTGACCATCATGACCTCGTCGCCCGGCGCGAGCCGGACGTGGCCGGCCCAGAACCGCTGGGTGTCGGCGGTGTGGGCACGCCGCTGGTCCGGTTCGCTGGACGGCGCGGCCAGTACCCGGATCGGCGGCAACCCGTCCGGTCGGTAGGTCCGCGACGACCAGGAATGGTGCGGATGGCCGGCGTCGACCCCGTCCTGCTCCGCCGGCGCGGCCACCCCGAACACCCCCCGGACCGCCGAGTCCAGCACGTCCACCTCGGTGTCCTCGGCCGGCAGGCCAGCGTCGGCGAGCGTCGCGCGTTCCCACTCGGACAGCGGTCGGAAGCTGCCCAGGACGGCGACCTCGCCGCTCACCGGTAGGCCGGCGCGCAGCAGGTGCGCGGCGTAGCCGACGCGGCGTACGCAGGCGTGCGCCAGGCCGCCGAGCACCACCAGGTGGGCGTACGCCGACCGGGCCGGTGGCACCGGGTGGATCAGCCGGAGCGCGGCAGCCGCGTCCAGCACGAGGGTCGCGGTGGCCGGGTCGAGGTCGGGCTCCCGGGCGTCGGGCCGTTCCCGGCCGCCGCGGAAGTCCCAGTGCCGGGCGGAGAAGTCGTCGAGGTAGCGGAGCACGTCGGTGAGGTCGCCGTCGGGCCAGGTGCCGCCGAAGTGGGCGACCAGGCCGCGGATCGGGGTGGAGCAGACCCAGGCCCGGATGTCCGCCGTGATCCGCTCGTCGTCCGTTCCGGTCGACGGTGGCGCGTCCGCTCTGTGCACCTGCCGGATGCTACCGGCCAGCCGCGTCAGGGCTGCTGGTTGTGGTTGCTGTCTACGCTGGCGGGAGCCGCTGATGGGGGGATCCCGATGTCTCGTGACGTGGCCCGTCAGCGGTTACGGGAGGGCGGCGGCTCCGGCGCGGGCTTCGTTCGTCTGGTGGCGCACACCGACCCGGTGGCGTTGGTAGGCATCACGCTGTCGATCTTCCTCAGCGTCGTGCTCGACCTCAGCAACGCCGCCTCCGGGGTGGAGTCGCTGTTGGCCGGCCTGATGGGCATCACCATCTCGCTGCTCGTCGACTCGCTGGCCCGCGCGGAGCGCCGCTTCCACCTGCGCACCCTGTTGGACGGGCCGCCCTGGCTGGTCCGCACCACAACGGAGCTGGCCGGGGCCATGCGGGAGGCGGCCGAGCAGCACGCGGGCACCCGGGTCGCGGTGGAGGCGCAGCGGCGCTACGAGCAGTTCCGGCTGGAGGCCGAGCAGCTCGCGGACGGTCGGATCATCCGGCGCGGTGACGAGGACGAGGATCTGGTCGGCGCGACCCGGGCCTGCGTACGCCGGCTGGACGGGTTGACCAACGTGATGCCCCGGGTGAGCGGAGAGTTGAGCTGGTGGCGCAGTGAGATCGGCCGGCGCTACTGGGAGGCCAACCTGGACGCTCTGCAACGGGGCGTCCAGATCACGCGGGTGTTCGTCTACGCCACGCTGACCGATGATCTGTCCGCCCTGGTGCAGATGCAGCGCGCGGCCGGGGCGCGGGTGGGTCTGCTGCCTCTCGGGGTGGTGAGTCCGCACCTGCACGTGAACTTGACGCTCTGGGACGGGTCGAGCTGTTGGGAGGCCCACATGACCGCGCACGGCGAGATCGGCGAGAACCAGTTCTCGGTCAACCGGACGGACGTCGCTCGACTCACCCGCGTGTTCGACCTCTGCGCGAACGCCGCGACCTTCCAGGACTGACGGCCCTCACCGGGGCGGGAGCGGGTGCGCCATGACGTGGAGCGCGGTCCTGCTGGTGACGGCCGTGGTCTGGGCGGTCAGCGTGATCCGCTCCGTCCGGCTCCGCGCGCTGGTCTACAGCCTGCCGCTGCCGATGACGCTCGCCCTGGTCACCACCGGGTACCGGGTGGACGGCGCGCAGGTGCTCGGCGTGCTCGGGCTCAACCTCTTCTTCGTCACAGTGGCCGTCACCCACCAGCGGTGGCGGTGGCCGATCCTGCTCGCCGACGTCGCGGGAATCGCCGCCTACGTGGCGCTGAGCGCCGGCCTGGTGGCCGTCGACATCCCGTTCGAGGTGGCCCTCGCCAGCACGCTCGTGCTCTGGCTGGCGGCCATCCTGTGGTTGCGCCGCCGCGCCCGCCGACGTGGGGCTTGCGCGCAGGAGACGGTCACCGTCGCGGAGACCCGGCCGGACGGGCTGCCGGTGCTGCTCAAGCTGGTGGTCATCTTCGTGGGGGCGGTCCTGACCGCACTGCTCGGCGCGGTGCTGCGCGGCATGGTGGTGACGTTCCCGTACTCGGGGGTGCTGGTCGCCGTCGAGGCCCGCCGGCAGTTGGCCGAGTTCAGCCGGCACTTCGCCCGCAACAGCCTCGCGCTGGTCGGCTTCCTCACCGCGTACCACTACTTTCAGGACGTCTCGTCAGCCGCGGCGCTGGGCGTCGGCTGGACGGCCTTCGCGGTGGTCGCCGCCGCCCTGCACCTGCCGTTGCGCCCTCGCCAGGTTGCGCACGGGGGAGCGGCGAGCTGCCCGCCGACGGCGTTGCGGCCGGCGACCGAGCCACCACACCTACCGGCCGGCCAAGGTGCGGATCGAGTGGAGTGATGCTGCGATTGATGCGCAGAACAGCAGTGAAAGCTGCCCGGTGCCGTGGAAAGCGTTGACGTGCTGTCAGGTCGGGACGTCCATGCGCTACAGGCTGACAGTTGTTCGCATCGGCCGGCGGTGGGAGCGTGCGGTATCCACGAACGCCGCTGAAGGGTTGCCACGATGACCGACGACCTGCTGGCCCGGCACCGGGCAGTGCTCCCGTCCTGGATGCCGTTGTACTACGCCGAGCCGATCGAGCTGGTCTCCGGCTCGGGCCGCCGGGTCACCGACGCGCAGGGGCGCAGCTACCTGGACTTCTTCGGCGGCGTGTTGACCAACATGATCGGGTACGACATCCCGGAGATCCGGGAGGCCGTCGAGCGGCAGCTCGCCACCGGCATCGTGCACACCTCGACGCTCTACCTGATCCGTCAACAGGTGGAGCTGGCCGAGAAGATCGCCCAGCGCTCCGGCATCCCGGACGCCCGGGTGTTCTTCACGAACTCCGGCACCGAGGCGAACGAGGCGGCGCTGCTGGTGGCCACCAACCACCGCCGCTCGCACCAGATCCTGGCCGTGCGCAACAGTTACCAC
The DNA here is from genome assembly GCF_040648775.1 of Micromonospora sp. NPDC049089. Lineage (NCBI taxonomy): Bacteria > Bacillati > Actinomycetota > Actinomycetes > Micromonosporales > Micromonosporaceae > Micromonospora > Micromonospora sp. NPDC049089. The sequence continues at coordinate 26,004 of NZ_JBEZEH010000004.1, read as the reverse complement.
GGCCGGTCGTTCGCGGCGATGGGCGTCACCGGCAACCGCACCTGGTCGGCCAGCGGCCTCAACCCGCTCCAGGTGGCCTGGCTGCACTCCGGTGACCGGGTGCGGGGTCTGCTGGCCCGGCTCAGCGCCGACGAGCAGGTCGACGCGGCGGTGGAGGACCTGCGCGAGGTGTTGGCCACCCAGACCGCTGGCGACGTGGCCGCGCTCATCGCCGAGCCGATCCAGGGCGTGGGCGGTTTCGTGCACCCGCCGGACGGGCTCTTCGCCGGCTGGAAGAAGGTCCTCGACGAGCACGGCATCCTGTTCATCGCCGACGAGGTGCAGACCGGCTGGGGGCGCACCGGGGAGCATTTCTGGGGTTACCAGGCGCACGGCGTCACTCCCGACCTGCTCACCTTCGCCAAGGGCATCGGCAACGGGTTCGCCCTGGCCGGGGTGGTCGGTCGGGCCGACGTGCTCCAGGCGGTGCCGGCCATCAGCTTCTCCACCTTCGGCGGCAACCCGATCTCCACGGCGGCCGGCAACGCGGTGCTCGACTACCTGATCGCGCACGACCTCCAGGCGAACGTGGCCCGCGTCGGCGCGATCCTCGCCGACGGCCTGCGGTCCGCCGTGGGCGGGCTCGACTGCGTCGCCGAGGTACGCGGAAAGGGGCTGATGCTCGGCGTCGAGTTCGTCCGGCCGGGCGGCAGTGAGCCGGATCCGGCGCTGACCAACCGGGTCTTCGAAGCCGCCCGGGACGGTGGCCTGCTGACCGGCAAGGGCGGCCTCCACGGCAACGTGCTGCGGATGGGCCCACCGTTGACGCTGACCGAGGAGGAGGCCCGTGAGGGCCTGGCGATCCTCGTCGACGCGATCCGAACGGCTGCGGGGGTGGCGGCATGAGCATCGGTCACTTCATCGACGGCAAGCGGGTCGACGGCACGTCGCAGCGGCGTGGCGACGTGTTCGACCCGGCGACCGGTCGGCGCACCGCAGAGGTCGAGCTGGCCTCGACCTCCGACGTCGACGTGGCGGTGCAGGCCGCCGCCCGCGCGGCGCGGGCGTGGCGGGACGCGTCGCTGGCCCGGCGGTCGGCGGTGCTGTTCGCCTTCCGGGAGTTGGTGCACGCCCGGCGGGACCGGCTCGCCGAGGTGATCACCGCCGAGCACGGCAAGGTGCTCGCCGACGCCGCCGGCGAGGTGCAGCGCGGCCTGGAGGTCATCGAGTACGCGTGCGGCCTGCCGTCGGCGTTGAGCGGCGCGTTCAGCGAGAACGTGTCCACCGAGGTCGACTCGTACACCATCCGGCAGCCGCTCGGCGTGGTCGCGGTGATCTCGCCGTTCAACTTCCCGGTGATGGTGCCGCTGTGGTTCGTGCCGGTGGCTGTGGCCTGCGGCAACGCGGTGGTGCTCAAGCCGAGCGAGAAGGACCCGAGCGCGGCGCTGCTGCTGGCCGACTGGTTCGCCGAGGCGGGCCTGCCCGACGGGGTGCTCAACGTGGTCAACGGTGACAAGGAGGCGGTCGACGCGTTGCTGGAGCACCCGGAGGTGCGGGCGGTGTCGTTCGTCGGCTCCACGCCGATCGCCCGGTACGTCTACCAACGTGGCACGGCCGCCGGCAAGCGGGTGCAGGCGCTCGGTGGGGCGAAGAACCACATGGTGGTGCTCCCGGACGCCGATCTGGACCTGGCGGCCGACGCGGCGGTCAACGCCGGGTTCGGCTCGGCGGGGGAGCGGTGCATGGCCATCTCGGTGCTGGTGGCGGTGGAGCCGGTGGCGGACGCGCTGGTCGAGCGGATCGCCGCGCGGGTGACCGGTCTGCGCACCGGCGACGGCCGACGGGGCTGCGACATGGGCCCACTGGTGACCGCCGCGCACGCGGCGAAGGTGCGCTCCTACGTGGACGCCGGTGTCGCCGCCGGCGCGGTGCCGGTGGTGGACGGGCGGGACGTGACGCCGGACGGCGACCCGGACGGTTTCTGGCTCGGTCCGACGTTGTTCGACCGGGTGACCCCGGACATGGCGATCTACACCGACGAGATCTTCGGGCCGGTGCTGAGCGTCGTCCGGGTCGACTCGTACGACGAGGCGGTGGACCTGGTCAACGCCAGCCCGTACGGCAACGGCACGGCGATCTTCACCAACGACGGCGGGGCGGCCCGGCGCTACCAGCACGAGGTGGAGGTGGGCATGGTCGGGATCAACGTGCCCATTCCGGTGCCGATGGCGTACCACTCGTTCGGCGGCTGGAAGTCGTCGCTCTTCGGTGACCTGCACGCGCACGGCGAGGACGGGGTGCGGTTCTTCACCCGGGGCAAGGTCGTCACCAGCCGCTGGTTGGATCCGCGGCACGGCGGGGTCAACCTCGGGTTCCCCACCCAGACCTGAGCAGTCGCAGCACGCCCGCCCCGGCCAGGTACGCCACCAGTGCCGGGACGGGTGTGCCGAGCGGCTCCGGGGCGCGGGAGGCCGTCGCACTGTTGAGCAGCAGCGCCGCCACCACGGCGGCGTAGGCGGCCACCGTCGAGGCCGTTCGGGCTGGCGTGCCTCGACCGGTCCGACGCCCGGTGCGATGCCGGCCGCTGCGCGCCTCCACCCGGCCGAAGATGGCGACGAGCACCGCCAGAACGGCGCTGAGCAGCAGCAACCACGGCACCCGCCAGGCCCACCAGGCGGCGCTGCCGACCGCGGGGGTGGGCAGCGCCCCGATCGCGTCGAGCACTCCGATCAGCAGGATCGCGGCGGTCAGGTGCCAGAGGAAGACGGTGAGCACCACGAGGTTGACGCCGATCACCAGCGACCAGGGGCCGGTGCGGCACAGCAGGCGCTCCGCCGGGCCGGACAGCAGCAGGATCAGACCGAGCTGGCCGGCGGCGACGGCCAGCAGCGCGAGGCTGGGCGGCGCGGCGTTGTCCAGGCGCTCGCCGGGCACGTGCAGCATGGCCACCGGCCACGGGCCGGGCCCGGTGAGCAGCAGCACCGTGGCCAGGCCGCCCGCCAGGAACACCAGTCCGGCCCGCCGCGAGGTGGGCAGTCGTCGCCAGCGGCGTACCCCCGGACGGTCGTGGGCCGACGGCCCGGCGGCGGGCGTCGGGCCGGCTTCCGAGGCGGTCGCGGCGGTGTCGCCCGGCGGCCCGGCGGCGGGCGGCGGCGTCTGCCGGGTGTCGTGCCAGGCGAAGCCGAGCTGGTGGACGGCCAGCCAACCGAAGAGGTAGTTGCCATAGCTCAGCGCCTCCGGCCCGGTGAGCCGGCCGAGGTCGCCGAGACCGACCAGGGCGACAAGCGCCAGCGGGATGGTCAGACCGAAGCGACGGTGCAGCGCGTACATCGGTGGGGTGAGCGCGACCGCAGCCAGGTAGGCGACCAGGAACCACAGCGGAATGGTCGCGAACCAGAACACCTCGCGGATCCTGGTGGGGTCGGTGCCGCGCAGCCAGGCGACCGCCGCCCCGGCGGTGAGTACGAGCAGCAGCGTGCTGGTGGGGCGGACCAGGCGGGCACTGCGGTCGATCAGCCACCCGGCGGCGTCGCCGCCGCGGGTCCGCAGGCGGGTCAACGAGGCCGCGTTGGCGTAGCCCCCGACCAGGAAGAAGACGGGCATCACCTGGGCCAGCCAGGTCAGCGGGTACGCCCAGCGCAGGTCGCCGAGCGCCGAGTGCCCGGTGACCTGCCCGGAGGAGTCGCGCCCGATCGCCGTGACGCCCCAATGTCCGAAAACGACCATGGTGATGGCGAGTGCGCGGAGCAGGTCGACATATCGCTCCCGCCCAGCCGGGGTGTGCTCGGCCAGCTGGCGCAGGCGGCGCATCGCCTCAGGCTAGGCGACCTGATGACGGCTGGTGGTGATAACGGTTCGACAGTCAGGACTTGAAGTCCGAGCCCGGCTGTCGTAGAAATTCTTCAGCAACGGAGCATTAACTGAAGAGAACTACCGCCCCTCGCGCGGTGGACGCCTCCCCCACAAGACCGGCGATCCGCCCGACCCGACCCGAGGAGAACCCATGAACAGGCGTGACATCCTGCGGCGCAGCGCCGCCGCCGGCCTCCTGGCCACCCCCGCCGCCGGTCTGCTGTCCGGCTGCGCCACCAGCGGTGGCGGTGACAAGAACGATGCCGAGACCTACCGGGGCACCAAGAGCGCCGAGAACCCGCTCGGCGTGAAGGAGGACGCCCCACTCGAGGTGGTGATCTTCGGCGGCGGGTTCGGTGAGGAGTACGCAAAGGCCCACGAGGCCATGTACACCGAGAAGTACCCGAAGGCGAAGATCAAGCACTCCTCCACCCAGGAGATCAGCAAGACCCTCCAGCCGCGCTTCGTCGACGGCACCCCGCCCGACGTGGTCAACAACTCCGGCTCCAGCCAGATCGACTTCAACGGCCTGGTCAGCCAGAACGCCCTCGCCGGCCTCGACGAACTGCTGGCCGCCCCGAGCCTCGACATCCCCGGCAAGACGGTCAAGGACACCCTGCTGCCCGGCGCGGTCGAGGTCGGCTCCTACGACGGCAAGTTCCTGGTGCTCAACTACACCTACACCGCCTACGGCATCTGGCACTCCGCCAAGCTCTTCGCCGACCGCGGCTGGTCGTACGCGAAGAACTGGGACGAGCACATCGCGCTCTGCAAGCAGATCAAGGCCGCCGGCATCGCCCCCTGGACGTACGCCGGCCTGCACCCGCGCTACATGAGCTGGCCGCTGATCTCCACGGCGATCAAGTTCGGCGGCCCGTCGGTGGCGACCGCCATCGACAACCTGGAGCCGAACGCCTGGAAGTCCGACTCGATGCGCGCCGCCGCCGACGCCTGGCACCAGATCGTCAAGGACAAGTACATCCTGGACGGCTCGCCCGGCCTGGACCACAAGCAGTCGCAGACCGCCTGGTGTCAGGGCAAGGCCGCCTTCATCTCCTGCGGATCCTGGCTGGAGAGCGAGCAGAAGGACGTCACCCCGGCCGGTTTCAACATGACCATCGCGCCGACGCCGAGCCTCGGCAGCGGCGACAAGCTGCCGTTCGAGGCGATCCGGGGAACCGCCGGGGAACCGTTCATGGTGCCCGCCAAGGCCCGCAACGTCGCCGGCGGCCTGGAGTACTTCCGGACCATGCTCTCCAAGAAGGGCGCCCAGGACTTCACGAAGAAGGTCGCCAGCCTCACCGTGGTCGCCGGTGCCACCGAGGGCGTCGAGCTGCCGTACGGGCTGAGCACCGTGGTGAAGGCCCTCGACGCGTCCGGCGCCAACGGCTTCAACTGGGTCTACAACAGCTTCTACCGCAAGTTGGAACGCAACCTCGTCGACGCCGCGTGCGGCGAGTTCTTCAGCGGCCGGATCGGCCCCGCCGAGTTCCTCGAACAGTGCCAGAAGGGCGCCGACTCGATCGCCCAGGACAGCTCGATCAAGAAGTACAAGCGAGCGGCCTGACCGCCCGGCCGGTGGGGGAGAGGTCCGCCCCCACCGGCCGTACCCAAACGGAGAGGTCCCTCTCGTGAAACATGGCAAGTGGCCGCTGATCGTCACGTTCCTGGTGCCACCGGTGCTGCTGTACGTGTTCTTCGTCGTCTCGCCGTACCTCCAGGCGTTCCAGATCTCCACCACCGACTGGCTCGGCTACTCGGCCGACGCCAACCCGGTCGGTCTGGCCAACTTCAAGGCCCTCTGGCACGACGACTACGTGTGGAACGCGCTGAAGAACAACGCGATCCTGCTGGGGCTGGTGCCGGTGCTCACCATCGTGCTCGGGCTGTTCTTCGCCACCATGCTCGCCATGGGTGGGCGCAAGGGCAGTGCCGGCGTCACCGGCGTACGCGGCGGCGCGCTCTACCGCACCGTCTACTTCTTCCCGCAGGTGCTCTCCGTGGTGATCATCGCGTTGCTGTGGAAGGAGGTGTACCACCCCAACAAGGGTCTGCTCACCACAGCTCTGCACGGCCTCGGCCTGCCCGCGCCGACCTGGCTCGGCGATCCGGCGACCGCCTTCTGGTGCGTGCTGGCGGTGATGGTCTGGAGCAACGTCGGCTTCTACGTCGTGCTGTTCGGCGCGGCGATGTCGGCAGTGCCGAAGGAGATCTACGAGGCCGTCCTGCTCGACGGCGCGTCCCGGTTCACCACCCTGCGCCGGGTCACCCTGCCGCTGCTCTGGGACACCGTCCAGGTCGCCTGGGTCTACCTGGCCATCTTCGCCCTGGACGGGTTCATCCTCGTCCAGCTGATGACCAACGGCGGGCCGAACTTCTCCACCGACGTGATCGGCGTACGCATGTACGACACCGCCTTCGGCAGCGAGACCAAGTTCGGCTACGCCTCGGCGATCGGCGTGGTGATGTTCTTCCTGACCCTCTCGGTGGCGGTGCTGTCGCTGCGGGTCGGCCGGCGCGAACGGATCGAGTACTCGTGACCACTCTGGATCAGCCCACCGCGACCGCCCCGACCCCGGTCACCAGCGGGGACCGCCCGGTACGCCGGGAACTCGGCGTGGCCAACGCCCTCTCGCACGGCTTCCTGCTGCTCTGGGGCCTGCTCACCGTGCTGCCACTGCTGTGGATGTTCATCAGCTCGTTCAAGACCAACGGTGAGATCCTCGCCGATCCGTGGGGGCTGCCCGGCGCGCTGCACCTGGACAACTGGGTGCGGGCCTGGACCGGCGCGCACATCGGCCGGTACTTCCTCAACAGCCTGGTGGTGGTGGCCGGCTCGGTCAGCCTCACCATGTTGATGGGCGCCACCGCCGCGTACGTCTTCGCCCGGTACGAGTTCCGCGGTCGCCAGGTCGTCTACTACCTGTTCGTCGGCGGCCTGATGTTCCCGGTGTTCCTCGCCCTGGTACCGCTCTTCTTCGTGGTCCGCAACGCCGGCCTCTTCAACACCTGGCTCGGCCTGATCCTCGTGTACGCGGCCTACTCGCTGCCGTTCACAGTGTTCTTCCTGACCGCGTTCTTCCGGACCCTGCCGAACTCGGTGGCGGAGGCCGCACTGGTCGACGGCTGTGGTCACTTCCGGCTCTTCTTCCGGGTGATGCTCCCCATGGCACGTCCGGGACTGATCAGTGTGGCGATCTTCAACTTCCTCAGCCACTGGAACCAGTTCCTGCTACCGCAGGTGCTGTTGCAGGGCGACGAGTCCAAGTGGATGCTGGCGCAGGGGCTCTTCGCGCTGTCGGTCAGCCAGGGGTACGCCGGCGACTACGCACGGCTCTTCGCCGGACTGAGTATCGCGGTGCTCCCGGTGCTCGCGGTCTACGTGGCCTTTCAGCGGCAGGTGCAGGCGGGCCTCACCGCAGGGCAGCTCAAGTAGAACCAACCTAGCCACCGCTGACCGATCCCGATCACCCCACCCGCAGGCCGATACGACCTTCCCCGCGACTCGTTCACCCCGACTCGCTCACCGACCGGCCCCACCCCGGGCCGGCCCCACCCCGGGCCGCCCCTCGGTGCCGGCCCGCCCCCAAGATCCGCGCAACTCCGGTGAAATTGCTGCCTCACGCCGTGTCGACGCAGCAGTTTCACCGAAAGTGCGCGGATCTTGGCCATGTCGCGACGGGCCAGGGCCGTTGGGGCGCGCCGGCGCATGTGTGGAGCCACCGCGGACCCCTTGATCGTGCTCGATCCAGGATGTAGTCCCCTCCTGGCGGCGTGAGGCCACTACATCCTGGTTCGAGCACGATCTTGGGCCGGGCGGGGTGCGGCGCGGCCGGGCGGGGTGCGAGGCGGCCGGGCCGGGCGCTCCGGGCGGCCAGGCGGGGTGCGGCGCGGCCGGGCGGGGTGCGGCGCGCAGTGCGGTCCGGGGTGCGCCGCGGGCAGGTGCGCCGCGGGCAGATCAGGCGCGGGGCACCGCGGTGCGGGGGCGCGAGGTGCCGTGCCGATGCGGGCGGCGTGAAGCGCGCCGTTGGCTTCAGGGGATGGGGAACAGGCGGGCGTGCAGCGCGCCCGGGTCGGTCACCTCGGGTAGGCCACGGGCGGCGAGCCAGGCCGCGGCGGCGGCCCCGTCTCCGGCGGTGCGCAGTGGCGCGTCCGGCCAGTGTCGCGCGATCTCGGCCCGGACGGCGGCGGCGAGCGGGGTGTCCGCGGTGAGCAGGCCGCCGCCGAGCACGATCGGTGTCGCAGCCCCGGCGGGGCGGATGCGGCTCACGCTCTCGGTGAGGTGCGCGGCGGCGTCGGTGATCAGTTCGGTGGCGACCGGGTCGCCGTGGGTGGCGGCGTCGACGACCAGAGGCGCGAGCCGGGCCAGTTCGACGGGGGGTCGACGGGTCACCGTCTGGATGGTGGCGTCGACGGTGTCCCGGGGGCGGGCGGCGATGTCGGCGCTGCCCAGAATCTCGGTGAGCACGGTGGTGGTCAGCGCGCCCAGCGCACTGCGGGCGTCGAGGTCGGCGAGCAGTCGGCGTACGGCTTCCCGACCGAGCCAGAAGCCCGACCCGGCGTCGCCGAGCAGCCAGCCGTGGCCGTCGGCGATCCGGTCGAGCCGCAGCTCGTGGACGTGGGCGGTGATCGCGCCGGTGCCGGCGATGAGGATGGTTCCGTCCGGGGCGGCGGTGCCGGAGGCGTACGCGACCAGGGCGTCGCCGTGGACCTCGTACGGGCAGCGCAGGCCGGCGTCGTGCCAGGCCTGGTCGAAGGCGGCCCGCCCGGCCGGGTCGGCGAGCAGTCGGCCGGCTCCGGCGAGCCCGATGGTGCCGGCGGCGGCCCGCGTCGGGTCGACGTCGGCGAGCGCTTCGCGGAGCGCGGTCAGCAGTTCGGCGGCGGCGCGCTCGGCGCCGTGACTGGTGGGGTTGCCGCCGCCGGCGCGACCGGTGCCGACGCGTTGCCCGGTGAGGGTGAGGACGGTCGCCCGGGTGGACGTACCGCCGATGTCGAGACCCACCACGACGCTGTCGGACATCGGCACGACTCTCCTTGCGCGGAACGATGATCTGGCTTGTTCATGCTGGTCGGCGGCGTCGTGCGGGGCAAGTTGCGGTGAGCGCTGAGGGCTGCGCAACAGGTAACAGTTTGAAAACTTCGCCCACGGTCTTGACATAGACGGTCGTTCAGTAAGAAATTTTACCACTAACAGTTAAGAGTCCTTTGAAAATGCGAGGCGTCGATGGTTGATCATGAGGTGGACACCGCTGCGGGGACCGCGGTGGTCGACGCCGATGCGATCGACCGGCGGAACGCCCTCGGATCAACGTCCGACGGGGTGCTGGCCAGGGTCCGCAACGGGCTCGGCGAGTTGACCGGTGCTTTGCACCGCGTCGCCGAGCACGTGCTCAGCGACCCGGAGGCCGCCGCCCGCTCGACGATCGTCGAACTGGCCGAGCGCAGCGGTACCTCACCGGCGACCATCACCCGGTTCTGCCGGGCGATGGGCTTCGAGGGGTACGCCGACCTGCGACTGGGCATCGCCTCCGAGACCGGTCGGGCCCGCTCTGCCGGTTGGACAGTCGACATTGGACGGGAGATCCAGCCGAGCGACCCGCTCGCTCGCGTGCTCGACCAGATCATGGCGGCCGACACCCGGGCCATGCATGACACGGCCACCCTTCTCGATCTCGCTGAGGTCGAGCGGGCCGCGGTGGCGATCGCCGGCGCCAGCAGGGTGAACATCTTCGGTGCCAGCGGCAGCGCCCTGGTCGGTGAGGAGATGCAGTTCAGCCTGCACCGCATCGGTGTGGCCGCGTGGGCCTGGAACGACGTGCACGAGGGGCTGGCCAGCGCCGCGTTGCTGCGATCGGGGGACGTGGCGCTCGGCATCTCGCACACCGGGCAGACCCGCGAGACGATCGAGATGCTCGCCGAGGCGGGCAGCCGGGGCGCCACCACGCTCGCGCTCACCGGCTTCCCCCGCTCCCCGTTGGCCGAGCTGGCCGACATCGTCCTGCTCACCGCCAGCCAGGCGACCACCTTCCGGCCGGACGCGCTCTCCGCCCGGCACCCCCAACTGGTGGTGCTCGACCTGCTCTACATCGCCGTCGCCCAACGCACGCACGACCGCGCGCACGCGGCCTTCCGGCGGACAGCGCAGGCCGTCGACGGGCACAAGGCAGCGAAGGGAGCCCACTGATGATCAGCGCCCAGGGGTACGCGGACGCCGTCCGCCCGGTGCTCGACCGGCTGCTCGACTCGGAGGCCGACGGGATCACCCGGGCCGCCGACCTGATCGCCGACAGCCTGCGCGACGGCGGCGTGCTCCAGGCGTTCGGCGCCGGGCACTCGGAGGCGTTCGCCGCCGAGCTGGTCGCCCGGGCCGGCGGGTTGGTCCCCACCAACCGGCTCTCGGTACGGGACCTGGTGATGCACGGTGACGCCCCGCGTGACGTGCTCGCCGACCCCAAGCTGGAACGTGATCCCTCCATCGCCCACCAGATCTACGCGCTCGCGGCGCCCCAGCCGCGCGACGTGTTCGTGGTGGCGTCCCAGTCCGGCATCAACGGCTCGGTGGTCGAGCTGGCGGCGCTGGTCACCGAGCGCGGTCACCCGTTGATCGCGGTCACCTCGGTCGAGCACACCGCGCGGGTGGCGCCACGGCACCCGTCCGGGCACCGGCTCGCCGACCTCGCCGACGTCGTGCTGGACAACGGCGCGCCGTACGGCGATGCACTGCTGCCGCTCGAGGGCGGCGGCGCGGTCTGTGCGGTCTCCTCGGTCACCACGGCGCTGCTGGCGCAGTTGCTGACCGCGGAGGTCGTACGACGGTTCCACCAGGCCGGGGAGGTACCCCCTATCTACCTCTCCGCCAACGTCCCCGGCGGGGACGAGCACAACCTCGCCCTCGAGTCGCGGTACGCCGCACTTATCCGGCGTACCGCATGACCCGAATTTCACAAGGAGATACGACGATGTCGATTACCCCCGAACACCCGGCCGCACTCGACCGTCGCACGGTGCTGCGTCGCGCCGCCGCCGTGGGCATGCTCGCCACTCCGGCCATCGGCCTGCTCGGCGCCTGCGCCACCAGCGGCAGTGACGGTGACAACGAGCAGGTCGCCGGCGGAACCAAGAGCGAGGCGAACCCGCTGGGCGTCAAGGAGGACGCCGCGATCGAGGTGGTCATCTTCAACGGTGGTTACGGCGAGAAGTACGCCACCGACGTGCACGAGCCGCTGTACAAGAAGGCGTTCCCCAAGGCCGAGGTCAAGCACCAGGCCACCCAGGCCGTCTCCACTGTGCTACAGCCGCGCTTCGCCTCCGGCAACCCGCCGGAGTTCGTGAACAACTCGGGCGAGAAGCTGATGGACTTCGGCGCGCTCGTGGCCGACGGTCAGCTCCAGGACCTCACCGAGCTGTGGGACGCGCCGTCGGTCGACGACCCGACCAAGAAGGTCCGCGACACCGTGGTGCCGGGCACCATCGAGGCCGGTTCGTTCAACGGCAAGCCGTACGTCCTGTACTACGTCTCCACGGTCTTCGGCATCTGGTACTCGGCCAAGCTGTTCAAGGACAATGGCTGGGCGCCGGCGAAGACCTGGGAAGAGTTCATGACTCTGCTCACGAACATCAAGGCCAAGGGCATCACCCCGTACGGCTACGCCGGTGCGAACGCGGCCTACTACCAGTGGAACGTGATCCTCACCCAGGCCGCCAAGATCGGCGGCACGGACGTGCTGAAGAACATCGACAACCTGGAGGACGGCGCCTGGAAGCAGGACGCCGTGAAGCAGGCGGCCGCGGCGTGGGCCGAGGTCGGGGCGAAGTTCAGCGACAAGAGCTTCGAAGGCCTCAAGCACACCGACGTGCAGCTGCGGCAGAACCAGTACAAGGTGGCCCTGTACCCCAGCGGTGACTGGCTGGAGGGCGAGCAGAAGAAGGACACCCCGGCCGGCTTCGACTACCAGCTCATGCCGGTGCCGAGCCTGACCGCATCGGACAAGCTGCCAGCCACTGCGCTGCGCGCCACCGCCGGTGAGGGCTACTTCGTCTCGGCCAAGAGCAAGAACCCCAAGGGTGGCCTGGAGTACATGCGTCAGATGCTGTCGAAGGCGGGCGCGAAGGGCTTCACCGAGGTGGTCAAGGCCCCGACCGTGGTCACCGCCGGCTCGGAGGGCTTCTCCTTCCCGCCCGGCGTGGCCAGCTCGCAGGCCGCGCTCAAGGCAGCCGGTCAGGACGTGTTCAACCTGTACTTCGACGGCTGGTACAAGGAGCTCGACACGGAGGCGCGTACCGCCACCAACGAGCTGATGTTCGGCCGGATCAACGCCGACGCCTTCGTGGAGCGGATCCAGAAGCGCGCCGACGCCATCAAGAAGGACAGCTCCGTCACCAAGTTCAAGCGCTGATCGATCGGAGCTAGGGTCATGCGGCACGGCAAGTATCCATTCGTGATCGGGTTCCTGTTCGCCCCGGTCGCGCTGTACGTGACATTCGTGATCTGGCCGTACGCGCAGGCGTTCCAGATCTCGATGACCAACTGGCGGGGGCTGTCCGCCCCGCAGTGGGTGGGCTTCGACAACTACCAGAGGTTGCTCGACGACGGGGCCTTCTGGAAGGCGGTCCAGCACCACGGCGTACTGCTGCTTGCCCTGCCGCTGATCACCATTGCCATCGCGTTGTTCTTCTCCTTCCTGCTCAACGTGGGCGGCAAGAGCAGCGGTGGCCAACGCCAGGGGGTCTGGGGGGCGAAGTTCTACCGGGTGGTGTTCTTCTTCCCCCAGGTCCTGGCGGTGGCCATCATCGCGGTGTTGTTCCAGATGGTGTACCGGCCGAACGAGTCCGGCCTGATCAACGGCGTGTTGATGAAGTTCGGCATCGAGCCGATCCTCTTCCTGGTCAAGCCGAGCCTGGCCCTCTGGTCGATCCTCGCGGTGCTGGTCTGGCAGGCGGTCGGCTTCTACGTGGTGCTCTTCTCGGCCGGGATGGCCTCCATCCCCGGTGAGATCTATGAGGCCGCCGAGATGGACGGGGCGACGAGGGTGACGCTGTTCTTCCGGGTCACCCTGCCGCTGCTGTGGGACACGCTCCAGGTGGCCTGGGTGTACCTCGGGATCGCGGCGTTCGACGCGTTCGCCATCGTGGCGGTGCTCTCGGTGGACGGTGGCGGCCCGGACGGCGCCACCACCGTGCTAGCCATGGAGATCTACCGCAACGCGTTCGTCTACTCGAAGTACGGCTACGCCTCGGCGATGGGCGTGGCGTTGTTCTTCCTCACCCTCACGTTCGCGGCGCTGACGCTGCGGCTCACCAAGCGGGAAAGCGTGGAGTACTGATGAATCCGCAGTCGACGCTGCCGCCGACCCCGGCCGCGCTGCCGCCGAAGACCGGGGACCCGTCCGCCCCCGCCGGGCCGGGCCGCAAGGACCCTCGCTCGGAGGTACGGCTCTTCGCCGGCCTGGGGCACGTCGCGCTCGCCGTGTGGGCGGTGATCGTCATCGTGCCGATCCTCTGGACCTTCCTGGCCGCGTTCAAGAACACCAGCGAGATCTTCAGCAGCCCGTGGACGCTCCCGGCCGAGCTGCGGTGGGAGAACTTCGGGCGGGCCTGGACCAAGGCACACGTCGGCCGTTACTTCATCAACAGCGTGATCGTGGTGTCGTGCAGCACGTTCCTCACCATGCTGCTCGGCTCGATGGCCGCGTACGTGCTGGCCCGTTACAAGTTCTGGGGCAACCGGGCGGTCTACTACCTGTTCGTCTCCGGGTTGGCCTTCCCGGTCTTCCTGGCCCTGGTGCCGCTCTTCTTCGTCGTGAAGAACCTCGGGCTGCTCGACACCCACACCGGCGTGATCCTGGTCTACTCGGCGTACTCGTTGCCGTTCACCGTGTTCTTCCTGGCCGCGTTCTTCAAGACGCTACCGTCGTCGGTGGCCGAGGCGGGGATGATCGACGGCTGCTCGCACACCCGGCTGTTCTTCCAGGTGATGATGCCGATGGCGAAGCCGGGCCTGATCAGCGTGGCGATCTTCAACATCATCGGCCAGTGGGCGCAGTACCAGCTCCCGTTGGTGCTGCTCTCCAACGCCAAGGACAAGTGGGTGCTCACCCAGGGCATCGCCGACATCTCGGTGAACGCCGGCTACGAGGCGGACTGGTCCGGGCTGTTCGCCGCGCTGACCATCGCCATCCTCCCGATGATCATCGTGTACGCGGTCTTCCAGCGTCAGATCCAGGCCGGCCTCACCTCCGGAGCGGTGAAGTAGGACGCCTCACCGCTCGTCGACGCGGGTGTGCCAGGAGCGCCACAGCGCCGCGTACGCCCCGCCGGCCGCGACCAGCTCGTCGTGGCTGCCGATCTCGGTGATCCGACCGTCGGCGAGCACGGCGACCCGGTCGGCGTCGTGCGCGGTGTTGAGTCGGTGCGCGATCGCGATGACGGTCCGCCCGACCAGCACGGCGGCCAGAGCGCGTTCGGTCCGGCGGGCGGTGGACGGGTCGAGCGCGGCGGTCGCCTCGTCCAGGATCAGCGTGTGCGGGTCGGCGAGCACCAACCGGGCCAGCGCGAGCTGTTGGGCCTCGGCCGCACCGAGTTGACGGGCCCCGTCGCCGAGCTGGGTGTCCAGGTCGTCGGGGAGCTCGGCGAACCACTCGGCGCCCACCGTGAGCAGCGCGGCACGCATCTCCTCGTCGGTGGCGTCGGGCGCGGCGAAGGAGAGGTTGTCGCGTACCGAGCCGATGAAGACGTGGTGCTCCTGGGTGACCAGGGCGATCCGGCGGCGTCGCTCGGCCGGGTCGAGGTCGGTGATCGGGCAGCCACCGATGGTGACGACGCCGTGGCGTGGCGCGTCGATCCCGGCCAGCAGCCGGGCCAGGGTGGACTTGCCGGCGCCGGACGGGCCGACGACGGCCAGCCGTTCACCGGGCTGCACCTCCAGGTCGATGCCGTGCAGCACGTCCGGCCCGTCGGAGTAGGAGAACCGGGCGCCACTGACGACCAGCCGCTCACCCCGTGACGAGGCGTTCGTGCCGGGTGCTTCCGGCGGGACCATGCCCACGCCGAGCAGTCGCGCGTACGACGCGAAGCCGCGCTGCGCCTGCTCGGTCCACTGCAACAGCCGGTCCAACGGGTCGATCGCCTGTTGCAGGTAGAGCGCGGCGGCGACCACCGCGCCGAGCGACACCATGTCCCGGGAGAGCAGGTAGCCCCCGACGAGCAGGACCATGGCGACCGGCAGCGGATAGCTGGCCTCGACGACCGAGAAGAACACGGTACGCAGCGCGAGGGTCGCCCGACGGGCCCGCCACACCGCTGTGACGCGGGTGGTGCCGTGCCGGATCCGGTCGTCGGCCAGCCGCAGCGCCTCCACTGTGCGCGCGCCCTCGGCGGTGGTGGTCAGCGTCTCGGTCAGCTCGGCTGCCGCCGCGCCCTCGGTGAGGTACGCGGAGCTGGCCCGGCGCAGGTACCAGCGGGTCACCGCCACGATCGACGGGAGCCCGGCCAGCGCGGCCAACCCGAGCAGCGGATGCAGCAGGAAGACGGCCCCGAACAGCAACGTCAACTGCACAGTGGCGATGACCATGGTGGGCACCACGTCCCGGACGGTGGTGCCGACCGTCGACACGTCGACCGAGCTGCGGGTGGCCAGGTCCCCGGAGCCGGCACGCTCGACGACCGAGACGGGCAGCCCGAGAGTCCGGGAGACGAACTCCTCGCGCAGCTCGGCGACGGCCCGTTCGCCGAAGCGGTGGCCGGCGTACTGGGCGTACCGGGAGAGCAGGGCGCTGACCACGACGCAGCCGGCGATGGCCAGTGCCAGCCGGTCCACTGTCGCCACGCCCGCGCCCGCGGTGACCCGGTCGACGATGGTGCCCAGCAGCCACGGCGGGGCGAGCCCGGCGACCGCGGCGGCGCTGTGCAGCGCCAGCACGACCCCGACGGCGCGCCGGTGCCGGCTGATCATGTCCCGCAGGGCGCGGCGTACGGTGCCACGGTCGGCGACCGGCAGCCGGCTCACCGGTACGCCTCCTCGCTGCCGCGGGCCACCAGGTGCCGGTAGGCCGGGTCGTCGTCGAGCAGGTCGGCGTGGCTGCCGGTGGCGGTGACCCGGCCGGCGCTCAGAAGCGCGACCACGTCGGCCCGGCCGAGCAGCAGCGGCGACGTGGCGATCACCACTGTGGTCCGCCCGGCCCGCGCGGCCCGCAGCCGCTCGGCGATCCGCGCCTCGGTGTGCGCGTCCACCGCCGACGTCGGGTCGACGAGGATCAGCACCTCCGGTTCGCTGCTCAACGCCCGGGCCAGGCGCAGGCGTTGGCGTTGACCGCCGGAGAGCGTCCGGCCTCGGGCGTCGATCGGGGTGTCCAGCCCGGCGGGCAGGGCGTCGACGACGTCCTGCGCCGATGCGGTCCGCAGGGCCGCGCCGATCCGTTCGTCATCGTCGTCGGCCCCGGCTCGCAGGATGTCGCGCAGGGTGCCGGCGAAGAGGTAGGAGTCGTGGTCGGCGACGAGGATCCGCGCGCGGACCTCGTCCAGGGCGACCTCGCGCAGCGGCACGCCGCCCCAGGCGACGTCGCTGGCCACGTACCGGCCGAGCCGGTCGGCCAACGCCACGGCCGCCGCCGGGTCGTCCGCCGCCACCCCGGTCAGGTGGCCGACGCGCACGGTCAGGCCGGTCACCGGGTCGTGCAGGTCGGCCGGGTCGTCCGGCCCGGCCAGGTCGTCCGGCCGGCGTGCCTCGGGCACGGCGCCCGGCCACCGGCGGCCCGGGCCACCGACGTCGTCCGGTGTCACGTTGAGCAGGTCGGCGATCCGTCGGGCGGCGACCCGGCCGCGAATGAGCTGGTAACTGCCCTCCAGCAGAAACCAGACCGGCACGATCAGGGTCGCCACGTAGCCGTAGACGGCGACCAACTCGCCGATCGTGACGTCGCCGGTCACCGCCATCCGGGCCGTCAGCCACACCACCGCCGCCAGGAACAACCCGGGGATGGCAACCGTCGCCGCGTCGATCCAGCTGTTGACCGCGCCGACCCGGTAGCCCTCGGCGCGTAGCTCCTGGGACCGGGCCGCGTACCGCCGGGCGAACAGGTCCCGGCCGCCCACCCCGGCGAGCACCCGCAGCCCGGCGACGATGTCACCGGACCGGGCGGTGAGCGCGCCCTGTTGCCGGCGGTAGACCGATTCGACCTGCTCCAGGCGGCGCAGCAGCGGCCCCACGATCAGACCGACCACCGGCACCCCCACCAGCACGCAGAGCGCGAGCATCGGGGAGACCGACCAGAGCACCACGGCGATCACCCCGTACGCGATGACAGCGCCGACGCCGGGCCCGGTCAGCGTCAGCACCTGCGCCGTCCAGTCGATGTCGGAGCCGCCGATGGTGGACACCTCGCCCGCCCCGACCCGCCGGGGCAGCACCGCGCCGATGCGGGACAGGTGGCGCAGCAGAACCTCCGCCGAGCGGGCCTTGGCGTCCTCCCGGATGAAGGTCATCGTGCGGTGCCGCATGATGCCCAGGTAGGACAGGGCCACGCCCGCGACGACGATCGCTGCTACCCAGAGCGCCAGGGCCTGGGTGTCGCGTTCGCGCAGCCCGTCGTCGACGGCGCGGGCGATCAGGTAGGGCCGGGCCGAGAGCCCGATCATCCAGGCCGTGCCGATCAGGCTGCCGCGCAGCACCCGCCAGGGTTGGCAGCGGACGAGCCACCAGAGGTAGCGCATCGGACCGCGGGCGTCGGGGGTGCCGGGATCGGGATGCGGGATCTGCGGAGGCACCTGATCACGCTACCGACCGGCCCCGACAGCCCACCGGCCCGACGACGGTGAGGTGCGCCTCCGTTCCTGTCGGACGGGAGAGGCAGAATCACGTTCGTGCTGGTGGCGGTGGTGTCCGACGAGCGGGGTGGGGGAGTGCTGTGCCCGCTGGACGCCACCGGCCGGCCGACCGGCCGACCCGAGGTCGTCACCGATCTGGTCGCCGCGGTCGCCGCCCGCGAGGCCGCCGAGCACCCGCGCTGGGTCTGGTCGACCGCCACGGCGCTCTACCCGACGCTGCTGCGCGCCGGCGTCCGGGTCGATCGGTGTCACGACGTGGAGTTGACCGAGGCGTTGCTGCTCGGGCACGTGGGCCGTTGGGGTGAGCCCCGCTCGCTGGCCGCCGCCTGGGCCCGGCTGACCGGCGCGGCGGTGCCGCCCGACCCGCCGCCGCGCGCCGCAGCGCCACCCGGGCACGGGCAGGGCGCGCTCTTCGACACCCTGCCCGGTCCGCCGGGCCCGGGCATCGAGGCACTGACCCAGGTGTACGCCGACCAGCTCACCCGCGTCGCCGCGACGGAGCACCCCGGCCGGTTCCGGTTGCTGGTGGCCGCGGAGTCGGCCGGCGCGCTGATCGCGGCGGAGATGGGTGTCGTCGGGCTGCCCTGGCGGGCCGACGTGCACAACGAGATCCTGCACGAGCTGCTCGGGGAGGCGTCCCCGGTCGGTGGTCCGCCACGCCGACTCGCCGAGCTGGCCGCCCGGATCGCCGACGCGCTCGGCGTACGCGGCCTGCACACCGACTCACCGGCGGAGCTGCTGAAGGCGTTCGCCCGGGCCGGGGTGGAGCTGCCCAACACCCGGGCCTGGGTGCTGCGCGGGGTGGACCATCCGGCGGTGCCGCTGGTGCTGGAATACAAGGAGCTGTACCGGATCTGGACGGCGCACGGCTGGTCCTGGCTCGATCAGTGGGCCCGGGGAGGCCGGTTCCAACCGGAGTACGTGCCGGCTGGGGTCGTCTCCGGCCGGTGGGCCACCCGGGGCGGTGGCGCGTTGCAGATTCCCAAGGTGATCCGCCGGGCGGTGGTGGCCGATCCGGGCTGGCGGCTGGTGGTCGCCGACGCCGGCCAGTTGGAGCCCCGGGTGCTGGCCGCGGTCTCCGGCGACGCGCGGTTGGCGGCGGCGGGTGGTGCCGGCGACCTCTACGCGGCCCTGGCCCGGGACTCGTTCGGCGGTGACCGGGCCAAGGCCAAGGTGGCCCTGCTCGGCGCCATGTACGGGCAGACCGGCGGGGCCGCGGTGCCCGCGTTGGCGGTGCTGAAGCGCAGTTACCCGACGGCGTTCGGTTACGTCGAGGCGGCGGCGCGTACCGGTGAGACGGGTGGGCTGGTGCGGTCGTGGCTGGGGCGGACGTGTCCGCCCGGCTCGGTCGGGTTCGGTGATCTCGACGACGAGCCCGCCGACCCGGAGCGGGCGGGTGATCCGCACAGTCCGCGGGCGCGTGCCGCCCGGTCCCGGGGCCGTTTCACCCGCAACTTCGTCATCCAGGCCACGGCGGCGGAGTGGGCCTCCACGTTGCTGGCCACGCTGCGGACGGAGCTGTCCGGCACCGACGCCGAGCTGGTCTTCTTCCAGCACGACGAGGTGGTCGTGCACGCGCCGGCCGATCAGGCGGACGCGGTCTCCGAGGCTGTCAACCGGTCGGGCGAGCGAGCCTCCGCGCTGCTCTTCGGTGCGACGCCGGTCCGGTTCCCACTGGACCTGTCCATCGTCGACTGCTACGCCGACGCGGCCTGATCCGTGCTCGCGCCATGATCAAGTGACGAAAAGTAGGTTTCAGGAGCCCTCCCGCCTACGCGTCAGGGGTGGCAGCGGGGCGGAGCGGCTGCGGTCCGGTGTATAACGGTTGTGCTATTTCTCCTTTTCGCCCCGCCACCCCTGGCTGGCGCTCCTCGTTGCAGTGTCCGTAGGAGGGGGCGGATCGGTCGCGGTCGCTCCCATGCTTGAGGGGGCGCAGCTGAACGGGATCGCAGGAATGATCATCGCCGCAGGCGGGGGACGACGGATCGGTGGTCCCGAGGCGCTGCTGCACCAGGGCGACAAGCCGCTGGTGAATCAGATGATCGACACGATGACCGAGGCGGGCTGCGAGCAGATCGTGGTCGTCCTGGGCGCTGCCGCCGAGCAGGTCCAGGAAACCGCCGACCTGGGCAAGGCGACCGTTGTGATCAACAAGGCGTGGGGCACCGGGGTCGGCTCGTCCATCCGGGCCGGCCTGGCTGCCATGGACGACGAGGGGATCGAAGCGGTGGTGGTGGTGCCGGTCGACATGCCGGGCCTGACCGCCGAGGCGGTCAGCCGGGTGGCCGCGCTGCCGTACCCGGACGTGCTGGTCTGCGCCACCTACGACGGTCTGCGCGGCTACCCGATGCTGTTCGGCCGCCGGCACTGGCCCGGCATCGCGACCCTGGCCAGCGCCGACGTCGGTGCTCGGCCGTACCTGTTGGCGCACAAGGACCAGATCGTCGACATCGCCTGCGACTCGGTGGCCGACGGCAGCCGGGTCGACACTCCGGAGCTGATGGAGATGTACGGGCTCACTGTCCCGCCGCAGCGCGTCGGGGTGTAGGACCGCGCCGATCTTGCCCCGCCCCGCCGCGCCCCCGCCCCGCCCCGCCGCGCCGCGCCGCGCCGATCTTGCACTTCCTGTTGCCGAATCACGGGTGATTGCCCCGTTTGTCGGGACAGAAAGTGCAAGATCGACGGGGACGGGACGGGGACGGGACGGGACGGAGACGGGGGCGTGGGTGGGGTGGGGTTACTCCGCGATCTGGTCCAGCTCGCCGGTGGCGGCGAGACGCTGGTACCAGTGGGCGCTGTCCTTCCAGGTGCGTACCTGGGTGTCGTAGTCGACCCGGATGATGCCGAAGCGACGGTCGTAGCCGTAGCCCCACTCGAAGTTGTCCAGCAACGACCAGACGAAGTAGCCGCGCACATCCGCGCCCTGCGCGCGGGCGTCGGCCATCGCGCCGATGTGCCGACGCAGGTAGTCGATCCGCCGGTCGTCGTGGATCCGGCCGTCGGCCGACACCACATCGTCGAACGCCGCGCCGTTCTCGGTGATCATCATGGGCTGGTGGGGGTACTCGCGCTGGAGGCGCAGTAGCAGCTCGGTCAGCGCCGGCGGGTCGATGTTCCAACCCATCGCCGTGTACGGGCCGGGCTGCGGCAGGAAGTCGACGTTCTCCGCGGCGACCCACGGCGTCGAGGTCGACGCGCCGTGCCCGTCAGCGTCGGAGCGGGCCGACACCCCGTCCCACGCCCGGACCAGGGTGCTGGAGTAGTAGTTGACCCCGAGCACGTCCAGCGGCACCGCGATCAGCTTCTCGTCGCCCTCGCGCACGAACGACCAGTCGGTGACGGAAGCGGTGTCGGCCAGCAGGTCGGCCGGGTACTCCCCGTCCAGCATCGGGCCGAGGAACGCCCGGTTCGCCAACGCGTCGATCCGCCGGACCGCGTCCTGGTCGGCGGCCGAGTCCGACGCACCCCGGATGACGTGCAGGTTCAGGGTCACCGACAGCTCGGCGGAGGGGGCCAGCTCGCGGACCACCCGACCGGCCAGCCCGTGCGCGAGGTTGAGGTGGTGCACCGCGGCCAGCGCCGCCGCCGGCTCGGTCCGACCCGGCGCGTGTACGCCGGAGGCGTAGCCCAGGTACGCGGAGCACCACGGCTCGTTGAGCGTCGTCCAGGTGTGCACCCGGTCGCCCAGCGCACCGACGATGCCCGCCGCGTACTCCTGGAAGCGCAACGCGGTCTCCCGCGCCGCCCACCCACCGGCGTCCTCCAACTCCTGCGGCAGGTCCCAGTGGTACATGGTGGCGACCGGGCGGACGCCCCGCTCCAGCAGCCCGTCCACCAGCCGCGAGTAGAAGTCGATGCCGGCCTGGTTGAACCGGCCCGAGCCGCCCGGCTGCACCCGGGGCCAGGAGATGGAGAACCGGTACGCCCCGAGCCCCAGGTCGGCGATGTGCCCGAGGTCGTCGGCCCACCGGTGGTAGTGGTCGGCGGCCACGTCACCGGTGTCACCGTTGAGGGTTCGACCCGGTGTGTGGCTGTAGGTGTCCCAGATGGATGGTCCGCGCCCGTCCTCGGTCGCCGCGCCCTCGATCTGGTACGCGGCCGTCGCCGAGCCCCAGACGAAGCTCTCCGGGAAGTGGTGTTGCGTCATCGTTCCGTCCCCTGGATCTCGCAGATATAGCCCGTCGAGGTGCCGGCCACCAGTTCGGCGCTGACCGTCCCACCCTCGTAGCGCACGTCGAACTCGGCGCCCGGCCCGTTGCCGGGTGACGGTACCCGTACCCGGGTCCGCTGCCCCTCGGCCGGTGCGTACACCCGCAGCCGCACATCGTCGGCCCACTCGTAGTCCGGTCGGTCGGTGCGCGAGCCGAACGGGATGACCGCGCCCGGTCGGGCCAGCACCGGCAGGCTGTCGAAGCAGTGCTTCTCGGTCAGCCAGGCCGGGCCGGTGACCTGCGCGCCGGTGACCAGGTGCGTCCAGGTGCCGGCGGGTACGTAGTAGGTGACGTCGCCGTCGGCGCTGAGCACCGGGGCGACCAGCACGTCCGGGCCGAGCATGTACTGCCGGTCCAGGTGTGTCGTCGCCGGGTCGTCCGGGAACTCCAGGAACATCGGGCGCATCACCGGCGTCCCGTCGCGGTGCGCCTCCTGGGCGGCAGCTGCCAGGTACGGCATCAGGCCGAGCTTGAGGTGGGTGAAGTGCCGCAGCACGTCCACGGACTCCTCGTCGTACGCCCACGGCACCCGGTACGAGCCGGACCCGTGCAGCCGGGAATGAGAGGAGAGCAGCCCGAAGGCGACCCACCGCTTGAACACCGCCGGGTCGGGAGTGCCCTCGAAGCCGCCGATGTCGTGGCTCCAGTAGCCGAAGCCGGAGGCCGCCAGGGACAACCCGCCGCGCAGCGACTCGGCCATCGCGACGAACGTCGACTCGCAGTCGCCGCCCCAGTGCACGGGGAACTGCTGCCCGCCGGCGGTGGCCGAGCGGGCGAACAGCACCGCCTCGCCCTCGCCGCGCTCGGTTTCCAGCAGCTCGAAGACGGCCTTGTTGTAGAGGTACGAGTAGTAGTTGTGCATCCGCTGCGGGTCCGAGCCGTCGTGCCACACCACGTCGGTCGGGATGCGCTCACCGAAGTCGGTCTTGAAGCAGTCGACGCCCATGTCCAGCAGGGCCTTGAGTTTGCCGGTGAACCAGCGGACCGCGTCCGGGTTGGTGAAGTCGACGAGCGCCATGCCGGCCTGCCACTTGTCCCACTGCCAGACCGAACCGTCCGGGTTGCGGACCAGGTAACCGGCCTCGCGGCCCTCCTCGAAGAGGTAGGAGCGCTGCGCGATGTACGGGTTGATCCAGACGCACACCTTCAGGTCGCGCTCGTGCAGCCGGCGCAGCATCCCCTCCGGGTCTCCGAAGGTCGCCGGGTCCCAGATGAAGTCGACCCAGTGGAACTGACGCATCCAGAAACAGTCGAAGTGGAACACCGACAGCGGCAGCCCCCGCTCGGCCATCCCGTCGACGAACTCGGTCACCGTCTTCTCGTCGTACGAGGTGGTGAACGAGGTCGACAACCAGAGGCCGTACGACCAAGCGGGGATCCGGGCCGGACGGCCGGTGAGGGCGGTGTAGCGGCGCAGCACGTCCTTCGGGTGGGGTCCGTCGATGACGTAGTAGGTGAGCGACTGGCCCTCGACGCTGAACTGGGTCTGAGCGACGACCTCGGAGCCGACCTCGAACGACACGTGCTCCGGGTGGTCGACGAAGACCCCGTAGCCGGCGCTGCTCAGGTAGAACGGCACGTTCTTGTACGCCTGCTCGCTGGCGGTGCCTCCGTCGGCGTTCCAGATGTCGACGGTCTGCCCGTTCTTCACGAACGGGCCGAAGCGCTCGCCCAACCCGTACACCGTCTCGCCGACACCGAGGGCGAGCCGTTCGTGTACGTGCCGGCGGCCCTCGGCGTCGGTGACGACGCCGATGCTGCGTGCGGTGGACGCGGTGACCAGCCGGTCGCCGTGCAGGAAGTCGACCCGCCACCCGTCGATGAGCGCGACCCGCGCGGTCAGTTCGCCGGAGGTCAGTGTCGCGCTGAGCCCGGTGACGTCGACGGTGACCGGGTGCGTGTCGTCGGTGCTCAGCCCGAAGTGCGGCTCGCGGGGCAACCCTCCGGTGTGGTGGGCGATGGTCACGCCGATGACACCGGGGGCGGGGGAGAAGAACCGGACGGTGACCAGGGGGCGGTTGAGGGTGTCGCCGCGGCCGGTGATCTGACCGGTCGGTGCGAAGACGGTGAAGCCGCGCTCGTCCGGCTCGACCGACTCCACGATGCCGGGGCGCAGGACGCTGACGCCGGGGCGCAGCTGCCAGTACCCGTCGGTGAACTTCACTTCTCGGCTCCTGCCGTGATGCCGCGCGCCAGAGTGCGCTGGAAGATGAGGAAGAAGAGGATGGCCGGCACCAGGCTGATCAGCGCGCCGGCGTTGGTGGTCGGAGCGTCCATCAGCCGGTCGCCCTGCAACGACGCGAGCGCGACCGGAATGGTCTGCGTCTGGTTGTCGATCAGCATGACCAGCGGGATGAGGAACTCGTTCCACGTCCAGATGAAGAAGAAGATGAGCAGCACCGCGAGGGTGGGCCGCAGGTTGGGGAAGACCACCCGCCACAGCACCGTCCACTTGCCGGCGCCGTCCAGCGCGGCGGCCTCCAGCAGCGAGCGCGGGAACGTGCCCATCACCGAGGCGAGCAGGTACGTGCCGAACGCGCTCTGGATCACGGTGAAGATGATGATCACCGAGAGCTGGGTGTTGTAGAGGCCGACCTGCTTCGCCGCGTAGTACAGCGGGTAGATCAGCGCCTCCTGCGGCAGCATGTTGGCCAGCAGGAAGAGACCCACGATCCACAGCCGGCCCCGGACCCGGCCGATGCCCAGCGCGTACGCGTTGAGCAGTGACACGGCGACGCCGAGCACTGCCACCGAGCCGGCGATGACCGCCGAGTTCCAGAACTTCAGCGGAAAGTTGACAGCGGTCCAGTACGTGCGCAGACCCTTGGTGTAGAACTCCGTCGGCCAGCTCAGCGGGCCGCCCGACGAGTAGTCGCCGGGCGACTTGAACGCGTTGAGCAGCATGAACGCGAACGGCACCAGCATCACGAGCGCGCCGAGGGTGACCAGGGCGAGCACCACCCAGCGGCTGACGCCACGGTGGTGTCGATCGCGTACGGGCCGGGCCGGCGTCACCGCCGCCGGGCTCGGTGTGAGCGTGACGGCCATGTCAGAACCCCTGGTCCCGGCGCTCGCTGCGGGCCTGCATCCAGATGAAGACCCCGGCCACCACCACGATGATCAGTGTCAGCACCGTGGAGATCGCGGAGCCGTAGCCAACCTGCAGCTTCTTGAAGAACGTGTAATAGGCGAAGTAGCTCGGCACGTTCGTCGCGTTGTCCGGACCACCCCGGGTCAGCGCGAAGATCGGCCCGAACACCTTCAACGCGGCGATGGTGCAGGTGAGGGCCACCACGAAGGTCTCCGGCCGGATCTGCGGAAGGGTGATCGCCCGGATCCGGTGCAGCCAGTTCGCGCCGTCGACCTCGGCCGCCTCGTACAGCTCGGGGTCGACCCGCTGCAACGCCGCCATGAAGACGACCACCGGGTAGCCGATCTGCACCCAGATCATCACGGCCATCACGGCCGGCAGGGCGGTGCCCGGGTCGCCGAGCCAGTCATGGCGTAACGCGCCGAGACCGACCACGTCGAGAAGGCTGTTGAACGCGCCGTCGGGGCGCAGGATCCAGCCCCAGACGATGCCGGCCACCACGACGGGCAGCACCTGCGGGAGGTAGAACGCGGCCCGTAGCGCGGCGGCGGTGCGGGGCTTGAACCGGCGGCCGACGACGTCGAAGAGCACCGCGGCGAGCAGCAGCCCCAGCACCGTGGGCACCACCACCATCGCGACGAGCATCCAGACGGTGTTGCGGAACGACGCCCAGAACACGTCGTCCTGGAGCAACTGCCGGTAGTTGTCCAGGCCGACCCACCGGGGGTCGCCGATGCCGGACCACTTGGTCAACGAGAGGTAGAGGGTGCCGACCAGCGGCGCGCCGATGACCAGGAGAAAGAGCACCGCTCCGGGGAGCAGGTAGAGCCAGTACGCCGCGTTGCGGCCGCGGCGTCTGCGGCTGGGCGCGGGCGGGGTGGGGGTCGCGGCCGGCGGTGTGGCGGCGACCGTCTCGGAGACTGCCATGGAAGATCCTTCCCGGCGGGGCGGGGGGGGGGCCCCGCCGGCGGGGGCGGCGCGGCCGCCCCGCCCGCCGGGTCGAGCGGGTGGACACCCTGCACAACCAAGACACACAATGATTGAGAAAGT